>DATEGN010000098.1:0-24146 GCA_035280125.1 Gemmatimonadaceae bacterium
CACACACAGAACCGTTCGCGCTACTCGCGCAGCGCTATTGTCGGATCTACACGCGCGGCTCGCCACGACGGGATCAGCGCCGCCGTCAAGGCAATACCAAGCAATGCGAGCGAGACCCCGACGAACGTCCCCGGATCGCTCGCCGTCACGCGATACAACATCACCGAGAGCAATCGGGCGAACAAGGCTCCTCCGACGACCCCGAACAGGATGCCGACACTCGTGAGCTTCACCGCGCCGCCGCCAATGTGGAGCAGGATGTCCGCCGGACGAGCGCCTAACGCGATGCGCAGGCCGATCTCCCGCGTGCGCTGCGCCACGCCATACGCGATCAGCCCGTATAAACCGACCGCCGCGATCGTCATCGTCACCGTCGCCAGTGCCGCCAGCATGCCGGCCATCATCGAGAACGCCGATACGTGCCGCGCTTGCATATCGGTCATCGTCATCATGTTGCCGACGGCCACGGTCGGATCGGTACGCGCGACAACGGTACGCATCGCGTCGCGCATCGCCGCCGGGTCGCCACGCGTCCACACCGCGATCGACGCGTACGACTGCGGCGACTGATAGATCGAGCGATAGACGGTGTTGCGCAGCGGCTCGTCGAGCCCGCCGTGGTAGACGTTCGCTGCGATGCCCACCACCGTCCAGGACACGTTGCCGATCACCACGACTCGGCCGATGGCGCTCTCGTGAGGCCACATCGCGTTCGCCATGAAGCGGTTGACGACGATTGCGCGCTGCGTCTCGGGCGACGCTTCGTCCTGCGGGCCAATCATTCGCCCCTCCTCGATGTGCATCCCGGCCGCCGCGGCATAGCCGGGTGTCACGTGCTGATCGTTCGCGGCGAGGCCGCGCCCGTTAGGCTCCGGCGGTCGGCCGGGAACTCGGAATCCCACGCCGTACCAGTTGTTGCTCAACGGCGTCGTCGTTGCGACGCCGCCCGCGCGGACATCGGGCTCGCGCTGCAGGTTCGCGTCGAGGCGCCGATAGAAATCGATCTGCGCCGAATCGCTCATCTGCGGCGGCAGCGTCAACTGCATAACGAGGGCGTGGTCGAGCCGCACGCCGGCATCACCCTGCGTCATGTTGCGCACGCTGCGCGTGAGCAGCGTCGCGGCGGTGAGCAACACGAGCGCGATACTCACTTCGAGCACGATCAGCGTCGCGCGAACGCGCGTGCTCCGCACGCCGCCGGTACTCGCCCGCCCACCTTCCGAGAGCACGCGGGCGAGGTTGACGCGCGTCGCGCGCAGCACAGGCAGCGCGGCGAACGCCATCATCGCCGACACCGCGCAAAGGAAAGCGAACGCCAGCGTGCCTCCGTCGAGTCCGAGTCGTGCCCATCCGGGGATGAAAGCCGCAAAATCCGCTGGGATCGCATCGCGGATCGCGTGCACACCCCATCGCGCGAGCAGCGCACCGAAGACACCAGCGATGAGCGACAGGAGCAGCGATTCGGTGAGCAGATGGCGTGCGAGACGCCAGCGCCGCACGCCCAGTGCGCTGCGCAGCGCCAGTTCATGGCGGCGCGTCGCGAGACGTGACAACGCGAGGTTGGCGGCGCTCATGCACGCGGCCAGGAAGACGAGGAACGCGGCGATCGCGGAGATCTGCACCAAGATCGCGACGTCGTCGGTGTGATACGCGGCAATCGGACGCGCGCGTAGCACCCAGCCACTGTCCGTCTTTGGCGATTCGCGCACGAGCTGCGCGCCGATCGTGCTCACTTCGGCGGCCGCCTTCGCAAACGACGCTCCCGGCGCGATGCGCGCGAACACGTCGTACTGCCTCGACGCATAATTAGCCGCATCTTCGGCGACGAGCACATGCGGCGTATACACGTCCGCCGCGGTCGGAAAGATCACGTCCTTGCCGAGCACTCCGCTGACCGTAAACGGCCGCTCGCCGAGTGTGATCGTGGAATCGACGACGCCGCGGCTGCCGGCGAAGCGGCGCTGCCAGATGTCGAACGAGAGTACGACGTAATTCGCCGCGCCAGGTTGCCCCGCGTCATTAGGAAATCCCCGCCCCGCCGCGAACGGCGCTTCGATCGTTGCGAATGTATTCGGGGACACCGCGTATGCCGTGAGGGCCTCGCTGCCGTTCGATGAGCGAAGCGCGACGCCCGAATGCAGCACGCCGATTGCGGTGATCGAGGGTGCGCGCGTCTCGAGGGCCGCAAGCGCGGCCGACGATGTCTCTGTGCAGTCGACGCCGCAGGTGGCATTCGCTTGGGTGATCCAGATCAGCCGGTCCGATGGCAACAGTGGAAACGGGTTGTGAATCGCGCGAGAAAGGCTGTACACCGCCGACGCCGCACCGATGCCCATCGCGAGCGTCGCCACCACGGCCACGGCGTAGAGTGGAGCGCGTTTGAGGGCGCGCAATCCGTGACGTAGGTCTTGCTCGAGCTGCTCGAGCCAACTCCAGTGCCACACGTCCCGCACTCCTTCGCTGACATTCGTCATGTTGCCGAATCTCCGTTGAGCGAGAAAACGTGTTTCTGACCCGGCGCCGGTCATCGCGAGCGATTCTTCATCGAGCTCGAGATGATCACGCAGCTCGCGCGCGATCTCATCGTCGGTCGGTGCTCCGCGGTTGGTGAGACGACTGATGAGGCGGCGCAGCATGGCTCAGCCCTCCGGCTGCGGTCTCATGATGCTGCCGATCGCGCGCACGAGCTCTTGCCACTTCGATTCCTGCTTGCTCAACTGCCGCCGCCCGGCGGCGGTGAGCCGATAGAATTTGTGCTCGCGATTCTTGTCGGGTGCTTTCTCCCACTTGGACGAGATGAATCCGTCACGCTGCAGGCGATGCAACGCGGGATAGAGCGATCCATGCTCGACAACCAGCACGCCGTTCGTCGTTTGGCGAATGTAGGTCGCGATGCCGTGTCCGTGCGCGGGGCCGAACAGGAGCGTTTTGAGGATGAGCATGTCGAGCGTACCCTGGAGCAGCTCGACTTTGTCGTCGGAGAATGGCGGCATGCGGGCGATAGTAGGGCGTCTACCACCGATGGTAGACGCCCTACCAACGCACCTTTGCCGCCGCGAGTTTCAGCTATTCACGCTTGCTGTTGAGACGCGCCGGCGGTGAAGCTGCGCATTCACGACGAAGTAGGATCCCAACACGAGCAGTGCCGCCACACCCTGAGCGACGAGGGTCTCCACCGTCGGAAAGATTGCAAACCAGAGCCCGGCCCACTCCGGGAGCACGCGCTCGAGACTGTGAATCGGCGTCGTCGGCAACCAGTGCGCGAGCTGCATCTCCTGCGCTTGTTCGCCGACCATGACCAGGAGTACCACGCCGAGCATCACGCCGGTGACGACGAGCATCTTCTTATAGGGCAGCCGGCGGTTGACGATGAAAGTGAGTACCGCGACGATCGCCGAGAGCGCGGTCCCGATCGCGACACCGTACAGCACCGGTGGCCCGCCCAGCTTCAACCGATAGTTCTGCAGGAACAGCACGACCTCGAAGCCTTCGCGGTAGAACGACGTGAAGCCGAGCATGACGAGTCCGACGAAGAGCCGCCGCGTCGCGCGTTGGCTCTCCCCATCTGCGCCCGCGGTGTCCTGCATCAACGCGCGCTTGCGCTTCGTGTGCAGTGAGATCCAGCCTGACCAATAGATCTTATGGAAGAACCAGTTCATCACCACGAGCAGGACGACGATCGCGAGAAGGCCCGTGATCGCCTGCAGATGGAGCGCGGAGACATTGTCAGTGAGGCTGTCGATGATGGCGACGGCGATTCGCCACGTCAGCAACGTCGCGAGCACGGCCAGCGCGACGCCCACGGCAATCGGCCTTCGATGCTGTTGGCTCGCGCCCACCATACTCGCGGTGATCGCCGCAATGACGAGAATGCACTCGAGCCCTTCACGAAAGACGAGCACACCGATGTCGACCACGGCGCTCCCGAGCGGCGTGTTCGGCGCTGTTGGATTTGGCACGCCGCCCGAAGCAATCGCTTGCCAGAGCAGGATCGCAAGCACGAACAACGCGGCGAGGGCGATGGCAACACGCGTGACGATCCGCGCTCGCGGCGACGAGCGCGCGACGTGGCCTGGCGAGGCACTCGCGGATGGGAGGCTGGCAGGCCGAGTCAACGCTGCCCTGAAGAGCTGTCGAGGTGAACCAGAAATGCCGAGCAATTCACTCGGCATTTCGGATAGTCATTGGAAGGCAGGCCGGTTGTCAAGCGATCGAGCCACACTCATCCGCAACGTGAAATCAGGAGGCAGAGATTCACCGAGGAAGCGAAACGACGAACGTCGTACCCTCGGTCTCGGATGAACGCACGTCGATTCTGCCCCATGCGCCTCGACGATCTTGTCCACGATGTAGAGCCCGAGGCCGAGGTGCCGCCGATCGCGACCATTGGAATCTGACTTCATCGCGTCGAAGAGCCCGCCGATTTGATCGCGGGGAATCGGCCTACCCTCATTTGTGATCGAAACCGTCACGAGCTGCGGCTGCTCGCCACTTGCCGTCACACGGATGAGGGCGTTGGGCGACCCGTGCTGCACGGCGTTGCGAATCAGATTGCTGAATGCGTGCGCGAGCCTCGACAAGGCAGAGCGTACGACCGACGCGCTCGACGGCATGCGCGAGCTGGACGCTCCGGTGACGGAGCCATCGCCTAACGATTACGAGGCGCTGGTAGCCCGGGGACTTCAGTTGGCTGCCACGGTGAGCGAACTACTGGCTGCACCCAGCACCTCCGTGTCGCGGCAACGTTGGCGCGTCATTCCGCTGAGATCACACGGGCCGAATCGGCATCGATTCTGGGTTGCGTCATCTCTCGCGACGACGCCAGCGCCTTACTGCTCGCGGCCCTTCGTTAGGCTCACCAAGACTTGACGCAAGGTGTCCTCCGTCCCCATCGTGGACGGCGTACTGCAACGACACTGAACCGGCAAATCTGGCTCGAGCACCACCATGGGATACACCGACACGCAGCTCTTCATCAACGGCAAGTGGCAGGCGCCCGCGGAGGGCAAAACGCTGCCCGTGCTGAACCCGGCAACTGGCAGGGAGATCGGACGCGTTGCGCACGCTGGCCGACCGGACCTCGAAATCGCCGTCCAGGCGGCGCAGAAGGGGTTCGAGGTCTGGCGTGAAATGGTGCCCGCGGAGCGCAGCAAGATCATGCGCAGGGCAGCCGCGCTGTTCCGTGAGCGCGCCGGCGAGATCGCACCACTGCTCACCCAGGAGCAAGGCAAGCCGCTCGTGGAGGCGAGAGCCGAGACGCTTGCCGGCGCGGACGTCATCGAGTGGTTCGCGGAAGAAGGCTTCCGCATCTACGGGCGAATCGTGCCTTCGCGCGTGAGCGTCACGATTCGGCAGATGGTAATGAAGGACCCAGTCGGACCGGTCGCGGCGTTCACGCCGTGGAACTTCCCAATCAACCAGGTGGTGCGCAAAGTGTCCGCCGCGCTTGCGGCGGGCTGCTCGATCCTCGTCAAGGCACCGGAAGAGACGCCTGCCGCGCCCGCGGCACTGATCAAGGCGTTCGCCGACGCCGGACTGCCGCCAGGAGTGCTCGGCCTCGTCTACGGCACGCCGGCGGAGATCTCGAACTACCTCATCCCGCATCCGGTCATTCGCAAGATCACATTCACCGGCTCGATTGCCGTCGGGAAGCAGCTCGCCGCGCTCGCCGGCCAGCACATGAAGCGTGTCACGATGGAGCTCGGCGGTCACGCGCCGGTGATCGTGTGCGAGGATGCTGACGTCACGCTCGCTGTAAAGGCGGCCGGAGCGGCAAAGTTCCGCAACGCGGGTCAGGTCTGCATCTCGCCGACACGCTTCCTCGTGCACCGATCGATCGTTGGCGATTTCGCCGAGGCACTCGCCGACCACGCAAAGGCCTTGAGGGTTGGCGACGGACTATCCGAAGGCACGCAGATGGGGCCTCTCGCCAACCCACGCCGCCTCGATGCGATGACGACGTTCACGGAAGACGCCGTGAGCAAGGGTGCGAGGCTGCTCACTGGCGGACAGCGCATCGGCGACACCGGCAACTTTTGGCAGCCGACGATTCTCGCCGATGTGCCGAAGGAGGCCAAAGTCTTCAACGACGAGCCGTTCGGCCCAGTGGCCGCGATTCAGCCATTCGACACGCTCGAGCAGGCGATCGCCGAGTCGAACCGGCTACCCATGGGGCTCGCTGGCTACGCGTTCACAAGGTCCTTGAAGTACTCCGACTTGCTCGCGCGCAAGCTCGAGGTGGGGATGCTCTGGATGAACATGCCCGCAATGCCGTCGGCCGAGATGCCTTTCGGAGGTGTCAAGGAATCGGGGTATGGCTCTGAGGGAGGACCAGAGGCGATTGAGGCTTTCCTCAACACGCGCGCGGTGATGATTCAGAACTCGTGATCCTTCGGCGAAACCATCGTTGAGCCACGAAAGGATCGCGACGTGGCAAGCGCAAACAGGCAAGAGGCTCATGCTGTCGCGAGGACCGCTCCGGGTTCTTCGCGCTTGCGGCGCAGCACCCCCGCGGTCACGAGCGCGAAGACGAGGCCCACGGGAAACGGCTCGGTGAACGTCACGACCGTGAGAAATAGTGGATTCTGGATGCGCTTGACCATCGTTTCCATGTCCGCCTGCACCCTTGCAACTTCGGTCTCGCTCTGTCCGCTCTTACGCGCCCGCTCGACGACCGACTGTCCGTACTTCGTGTAGAAGTCCGGCATGAACTTGTAGTAGATCACTTCCCAAGTCGCGACGTAGCACAGACTCGCGATCGCGGCAATCAGAATACCGGCGCTGAATGCACGCCCGAAGCTGATCGTGCCGCCGAGGACGTTGTCACGGTACGAGCGGACGCCGAAGTACACGAGCAGGAACGCGGCGACCATGCCGGTATAGCCGACAATGAGGTCTCTCGTTCCGTGGTCGCCGACGAACGGCACGGTGGCGGCCATGAACAGGGCCATGACGGCTCCGGAGATCAAACCGAACGTCCAGACGATTTTTTTCATTGGACCAGGCGTTAGAGGTGGCCGATCGCGCGAGAAGAGCAGGAGCAATGCGAGCAGCTCGCGCGACGTCGGACAGAATTACCAGCGCAAGCGACAACCTGCAGCGACGACCACGCTTGCGCGTCACCCTTTCGAGTGAATTTGGCAGAAACGGTGAAGAATCACCCGTTCAGGCGATCGTTATGACGCGGCTGATTTTCTACCCGTCCGCAGCTTGGACTCTACCTCTCGCCGCACCCGCGCCGCGGTCGCACGCATTTCGTCTCACTGAAGATGTGATTGCCCGTGCGGCGTGGCTACTCCAGCTGTTACCGGTGAGAAATCTTGATGCCCCGCGCGGTCGGTTCCGCGCTATGCTGTCGGCACGCGAGGAGTAACCATGACACGTGCCGTGATTGCGCTCTGTTGCTCGATGGTGGTCACCGCGTGCGGCGGCGGGACGTCAACCACCGGCGCGGGCGACACGACGACGTTCGCCATTCAGGGCGACGCCACGTCGCCTAACGGGGCAACATGGATCTATCGCGACGTCGTTGACGGCACGCGGTACGATCTCGCCGGCGTGTTGTATAAGCCGTCCGGGGCAGGACCGTTTCCGGCGGTGATCCTGAGTCACGGCTCCGAAGGCAGCGCGTCGTTTTTCGCGTCGCTTGTCGCGCCAACCTTCGTGCAATGGGGCCTCGTGTGCATCGCCACCAACTACACGCATTCAACCGGGGTCCCGATCGGTGCGCCGGGAGACGCGAGCCAGCCCGGCGCGAGCCCAGCGAACGTGCTGCGCGCGCACATGACCTACGCTCTGCTGGGCCGACTCGGCTACGTCGACATGTCGCGCGTCGCTCTGCATGGGCACAGCATGGGTGCGTACGTGAACACCGCTCTGGCAGGCGCGTATCCGTCGGGTTTTCGCGTTGCGTCGCAGACCGGAGGAGGGGTGCGCCCGGACTTCATCGTCGCTGGTCCGGCACCGAGCCCAACGCAAGCGGTCGGTATCCGCATTCCATTCCAGATGCATCACGGTGAGCTCGACACAACCGTGCCGCTGAGCTACGACCAGCGATTCGATTCGTTACTGACCGCTACCGGTGTCGAGCATCAGCTGTATACGTATCCCGGCGAAGATCATCTGCAGGTCCGCACGGACCAAACCATGTTTGCGCGCGTACATGCATGGTACACAGCGCACGGGATGTTTTGAGGGCGAGTGCCCTCTGCCATGCGACGGCTTTGGGATCATCGGGAAATTTAGAGAAACGCGACAGCTCGAGACCCGAGAGCTGAGATGTCAGCTCCGGCCTATTCCGTGTGGCCGGCGGGCATCTCACCCAGGGTGGCGAGCCAAGACGCGAGAGACCAGAAGCAAGCCGCGAGCGGCGAGATTGAGCTTCTGCGTCGAGACATGACGATGAGCCATGAGAGGAATTGCTTCTGGGCGCCACGACCAGGTCGCGTATCATCGCGGCATGCGCGATTTCAAGTCACTCAAGATCTGGCAACGGGCCCATGCTTTGGCGATCGCTCTGCACCAACGGACGCGCAACTTCGGACGCGAGACGATCGAGATCAGAAAGATGACCTACACCTACCGCCGGAAAGTCGTTGAAACCGCCCAAAACGAATGAGCATCTCAATCTCGCCGCTTCCAGCTGATTTCTCGTGTCTCGGCTCTTGGCTCGCCACCCTGGGTGAGATGCCCGCAGGCAGCACGGAGTAGGCGGGAGCTGACATCTGATCGCTCGAGGCTCGATCTCTCGCCTTTCCCAGAATTTCCCGAAGAACCCAAGAATTCGACTTCGTCGCGCGGACGCTACGGGCTTTCCGTCGCGGCCGAGGAGAGGGCAGGCGGGCGCGTTTGTTGCTGCAAAACGGGGCCCTCTCGCGTCCTCGGCACATCAGGCCGCGCGGATGAGTGGAACGACGGCTCGAGCACGGAGAACTGGAGCGATGAGTGAACACTCAACCTCGCAGCGTCCTGGAGACACGGTCCTGTCACCGCATCACGACTTCGATGTCCGACTCGAGTACGAACGGCTCAAATCGCAGTGGACGGCGCTGCAGGAGGACTACGCCGCGCTCCAGCGAGCCTACGCGGCGGTGCGAGAGGAGCTCGATATGCTCCCGGCTCGCTCGCGCCAGAGCGTCGCATTTGTTGCACGGCACGGCGCGCTCTGGAGAGTTGTACACGGTCGTTCCGCGGACGAAAGAGCGTATTGTCCCGATTGTCGGCTGCCGCTCGTGACGTATCCGCCCGAGTCGAACACACTGCTCGTGTGTGCAACGTGCGGCTTCGTGCCACGCGGCGTCCGGCCGCTCGACATTCCAACGCTTGCGGCGAAGATTCAGGGTTAGCCTCGCGCTTCACGCCTCTTGACACCGGTGGGCACTGTGCTAGTGTACTAGCACATGCTAAGCCATTAGCACATAGGCCAGGAGACGGGGAATCAGATGTCCGCATCACCGAACACCCATCTCGGCCGCCGGGAGCGTCAGATCATGGACGTCGTCTACCGGCTCGGCCGTGCTTCCGTTGGCGACGTCCGCGACCATCTGCCGGATCCGCCGAGCTATTCAGCCGTTCGTGCGATGCTCAATCTCCTCGAGGACAAGGGGCATCTCACGCACGAGCAAGACGGGCTTCGCTATGTCTACAAGCCGACCGCGGCGCGATCGCAGGTGCGCCGCTCCGCGCTCAAGCACCTCGTGCAGACGTTCTTCGACGGCTCGCCGACGAGCGCCGTTGCCGCCCTGCTCGAGATGGCCGACGGCGAGCTCTCGGCGTCGGATCGAGCGCGTCTCGCGAAGATGATTGCCCAGGCGAAGGCGGAGGGAAAATAGCCATGTCATCGATGTCGCTTGTCGGTACCGGGGCAACGATCGCCCAGCTTTTGCTCGTCGTCGGCGCCAAATCGTCGCTTCTCTTCCTCGGCGCGGCGCTCGTGACGCTCGGCATGCGGCGACGCGCCGCGGCGGCACGCCATCTCATGTGGATGGGTGCCATCGTCGGTGCGGCGCTCCTGCCGGCGGTGGGGGCGTTCGTCCCAACGTGGAATCTGCCTGTTCTTGCGACTGCGAGCTCGGCGTCACCGTCGCTACCGGTGCCGGCGCGAGCGTCGGCGTACGAGCCTCCATCTGCACGCAGTGCGGCACCGGCGCTCCGCGCCACTGTCCGTAACGCCAACACATTCCCTGAGCCGATAGGTGATCTCGCCTCGGCCACTCCGAGCGCGCCGGCGCGCCACATCGATGGCGTGCTTACTCTCCTTGTCCTGTGGGGCGCAGGCGCGGGGCTGCTGATGTCGCAGCTTCTCCTTGGCGCTTTGTTCTTGATACGCGTTCGCAAGCGCGCAACACCTGTTGCGAATTCGGCGTGGAATCGAACGCTGGACGCGATCGCTGATCGAGAGCGAGATGTCCCACTGTTGATCAGTGGCGACATCGACGTGCCCGTAACGTGGGGAATCGTGCGGCCGGCGATCATTCTGCCGCGCGAGGCCGACGAGTGGTCGCAGGCCCGACGCGAGCTGGTCCTCCGTCACGAATTGGCGCACGTCGCACGTCACGATGTGTCGAGCCAGGTGCTGGCTCGCGTGGTGAGAGCAGTGTACTGGCCGAACCCCCTGGCGTGGCTCGCCGAACGAAGCCTTCGCCGCGAGTGCGAACAAGCGTGCGACGACGCGGTGCTGGCGGCTGGCGTGCGCCCGACTCGCTACGCCGAGGAGCTGTTGGCGATCGTGTCCGAGATCAGGGCGAGACCGGTCACATCGTTGGCGCCCGCCCTTGCGAGCCGGCCCTCGCTGGAGACGCGGCTCCATGCTCTTTTGGACTCGCAATTGCAGCGGCGTCGGGCGACGCGTCTCGACGTGGTGTTGACCGGCGTTGCCGTCCTTGCGCTCGCGCTGCCATTGGCGGCAATGACGCCGGCCGAGCGCGCGCGAGCATTAAACAATGCTCATCAGACGGAGACGGCTCACGTCGACACGCCACTCTCCCCGACGGTCGTTTCGCGCATCGCGCCGAAGCCCAGCATCACCTTCACGAAGGCTCCGCTGCCACCGGTGCTCCCGGTCAGGTCGTTAGGCACACCGGCTGCGCCTCGCCTCTGCCCGGTCGACGGTGGGTCGTCGCACATGAATTCGACGCAGGAGCGGCAGGGAGTAAAGACCTGGGAGGCGCACTGGTCGGGGCGAGATTGCGCAGTGGATCTGCGGGCCCAAGGTGACATCCGTTTCGACGACGACGTCACGGATATCACATCGATATCGCGCGATGGGTTCTTCGATCTGTCGGTGCGTGAGGGAGAGGTGCTCACGCGGCTCGTCTTGAGGCCGGCGGCGCAGGGCGAGCTCGATCGACGCTACACTGTGAATGGTGCCGAGCGCGCCTGGGACGGTCGCGCGCGAGACTGGTTTGCCGAGTTCCTCCTCGAGCTGGATCGGCAGACCGGCTTCGCGATCGATACGCGCTTTCCCAAGCTCCTCGCTCGAGGCGTGCCCGCGGTCTTCGACGAAATCGAAAACCTCGGCGGCGATTACGTGCGCGGGCTTTATTTCCAGCGATTGATCGAGCGTGCGCATCTCTCCCCGCAGGAGGTGCGCAAGACGTTGGATCTCGCTGGCCGCGATGTGCGGAGCGACTACGAGTTGGCGCGAATTCTCATCGCGGTCTCGGACAAGTATGGTCTGCCTGACGAGGACATCCGCGCGACGTACCTCAAGGGCGTCAATGCGCTGTCGTCCGACTATGAACGCAATCGAGCGCTCTTTGCTCTGCTGTCGCGCTCCGACCTCTCCCCACGAGAAGGCTCCGCGGTGTTGCAGTCGGCGAGTGCGCTCAAGTCGGATTACGAGCTTGCCCGCACGCTGGTGGCAATGACGGACAAGAAGCTCATCTCGCCGTCGTTGCACGCGCTCTATCTCGAGGATGTCGGAAAGATTTCCTCTGACTACGAGCGGGCGCGCGTGATTGTCGCGCTGTTGGGCACTGGCGAGCTTCCCAATGGTGAAGTCGCCGAGGTGATCAGTCTCGCCAGCGGCATCAAGAGCGACTACGAGCGGGCGCGCGTGCTGGTCGCGGTAGCGGATGCGTATAATCTCAGCGACCGCGCTCGCGACGCCTATCTCAAGGCGGCGCGCGCTATCTCCTCGGATTACGAGCGGAGCCGCGCCCTCGCGGCGTTGCGGGGGCAATAGAATCGGCACGGTGTGCACGCTGCCAACCAGTCTGCGTATAATTGAGTGGCCGCTGAAATGAGTGGCCGCTGAAATCGCTGACGGGGCTGAAGCCGCTGATGAAAGAGCGACAATGGGGCGTGCAGGTGCATTCTGCTCAACCTTCGATGATGGGATATTCGCGCCTGCTGTCGCGAATGACGGGCTTCACCTTCGGCTTTGGCCCACAGTACAGCACGAGACCCAGAGGAAGTTTCGTCACGTTCAAATAGTTGAGCAGTTGCAGAATCGCGTGCGGATGCAGCGACGGACCGGTCTTGACTTCGACGATCAGCTGCTGTTGGACGATTAGATCTGCCCGATAGAGCCCAATCCACTCACCTAAGTGGAAGAGCTCGAACGCCACTTCTTTCTCGACACCGAGTCCCGCATGCCGGAGCTCCACCGCGAGTGCGCGTCTGTAGACGGCTTCGAGAAAGCCAAAGCCCAGGGCGCTGAAGGTCCGGTAAAAGCAGGCGATGACGTCTCGCGTGAGCTCGGACACGGGATAGTCCGGATTGTTGACGAATTCCACGTGCCGATACTGGAGTCATGCGGCCGGACCAGCGCATCGTTTCGCCGCCGCCAGGATCAAATCGTTGCACGAAGTTTTGTCAGCGGCTTCAGCGCCGGTCAGCGGTCTCGGCGGCCACACGCCACAGACCACACACCACACACCACACGCCACACACCACCATCTGGTTCGATGAGCCCTTCCCCGAACGACAACCTCGCGTACCGCTTTCCGGTATCCGTGAAAGGGATTGTCATTCGCGCGGGCTCGGTCATCCTTCTGCATAACGAGCGAGACGAATGGGAGCTGCCTGGTGGCAAGCTCGAGCTCTCCGAGACGCCCGAGCAGTGCGTCGCGCGGGAGATTCACGAGGAGCTGAAGCTGGTCGTCCGGCCCGTGAGGCTCGTCGATGCGTGGGTGTACACCATCGTGCCCGGCACGCACGTCCTCATCCTCACCTACGGCTGCGTCGAGTCGGAAGAACGACCGGCGGTGATCAGTCATGAGCACGATCGGATGCGATGGGTCCCGCTGTCGGAGCTCGACGGCCTAACGATGCCCGCCGGTTATAAGCGATCGATCCATGCCTGGGTCAGCTGAAGTTCTTCTGCTCAGCCGAGGCCAATCGCCTGTGCGAAGATCGCGACGTCGCGATTCTTCCATGTGCAACGAGGCATTCGCGACACACTCTCGAGCTCGCGCCGATATCAGAGCATCTCGACGTACCCCTCCGTCCCATGCACGCGGATCCGCTGGCCATCGCGGATCAGCCCTGTCGCCCGCTCCACGCCCACGACGGCCGGCAAGCCGTACTCCCGTGCGATCACCGCGCCGTGCGTCATCAATCCGCCCACCTCGGTGACCAGGCCTTTGATCGCCACGAAGAGCGGCGTCCAGCTCGGATCGGTGTAGGCTGTGACGAGAATGTCGCCGGGCGCGAGGTCAGCGTTCGCCATGTCGAGAACGACGCGAGCGCGGCCCTCGATGGTTCCCGCGGAAACAGGCAAACCGACGAGCGCACCCTCCGGGTAGTCGTTACGCCGGTACGCTCCGTTGATGGCCTCTCCGTCCGACGTCAGCACCCGTGGTGGCGTGAGCGCACCGTATGATTGAAACAGCTCTCGGCGCTCGCGAATCAGCTGGTCGTCCACGAGATGGGTGCGCACGACCTCTTTCAATTCATCGAAGCGAAGAAAGAAGATGTCTTCCCTCTCATGCAGCACACCGGCGCGCACGAGCCGCTCGGCCTCCTCGAGCAACGCCTGCTTGTAGACGAACTCTCGGCTGATCTTTCCGTACTTTGGATACTCGCGGTAGCCGATGAATGTGCGGACGCGATCAATCATGCGTTTCGCCTCCTCGGCTTTCTGCTCGCCATTGGGCAAAGCCCGCAGCCGCGCAAGCAGTTCCTCTTCCTTTTGCATTGCCTCCTCACGTCCTTGGTCGAACCGCTGTTTGGCAGCGCCGTGTTCAAAGTTTCGAATGTTGCCGAGGAGCACGGGTAGCAGCGTGCGTGGACGTTCGCTCCAGCGCGGCCGCGTGATGTCGATTTCACCGACACAGCGCATGCCGTATTTCTCGAGCCAGGCGAGAATCGCGTCCCGCGCTTCGCGGCCGCCCGCGAGCCGCGGCAAGGTGTTGACGAAATCCTCATCCTCAGTGCGCTCGAGAAAGCTCACGACCTCCGGATGCGGCCGGATGACATCGGCGACGTCGAGCAACGCCAGTCCCATCTCCGACGTGACGTTGTTCGGAACAGACTGCGTGAGCACGTCGGCCGCGTTCTTCTCGCCGAGCCATTCCTGCAGCTTCGCGTTGAGCCACCAGGTGGCTTCCATTGCGGTCATGAACACCCGATGGCTCCGCGGATCGAACAGGATCCGTCGCAATTCCTGGATGTCCGCTTGAATGAAGTCGAGCAGCTCCTGTCCGGACTTTGTTGCGATCTCGCGCTTCAAGACAGCGACGGATTCCTCGCTTCGCCCGATCAACTCGCTCACGATGGCTGGATCGGTGTCGATTGGCGGCGTCGGCACGGTGCCGGGCGGCATCACGGGAGGGCCGTCGTCTGGACGCAGCTCGACGAGATCACGATCGACGATCGTTTGCAGCGCGTCACCGAGCAGCGGATCGGATCTGCTGAAACCCTGCACAAGAGCTGGGCGGCTCACTGCCGACGCGAGCATGTTCGTCACGTCCACGAACAACCTTCCGCCCGCCTCGGCCATCGGCCGTGGTGTCGTCATCTGCCAGATGGAGAGTCCCAGTGGCTTCATTGGGTCGGTCATCATCTGCTGGTGGCCCACGGACACGTAGACGTGATGCTCCCGGTCGTTGCTCTCCGGGATCGGAAAGAGTGTCGTGATCGGTCGGCTCTGAACGATTAGAAAATCATCATCGACGTGGCACCACTCGATGTCCTGTGGTCGGCCGAAGTGCGCTTCGATGCGCCGGCCCAACTCCGTCAGCCGCACGACCTGCCCGTCCGTCAACGCCTGCTGCCGCACGACGCTGGAGATGATCTGCCCGTCTTGCACTTTGTAGACGTCCGCGTTCGTCAGGCCGGAGACGAGCGCTTCGCCTAGTCCGACGACGGCTTCCACGGCGGAAACCTTTCGATGGCCGGAGACGGGGTCGGCCGTGAAGAGAACGCCGGCGGCCTGCGCAGAAACCATCTGCTGCACGACCACCGCCATGAGAGCTTTCCGGCCGTCGATGCCGTTGCGCAGTCGATAGGTGACGGCGCGCTCGCTGAAGAGCGAGGCCCAGCACCGGCTCACGTGCTCGAGAATCGCCGCGCGTCCGACAACATTCAGATATGTGTCGTGCTGGCCAGCGAAGGAGGCGGTCCACGAGTCCTCGGCGGTTGCGCTCGATCGCACGGCGCACGCGGCGTCGCTTCCGAGTCGCACGAGTGATTGGTCGATCGCCGCGCCCAGATCGTCCGGAATCGGCGCTTCCTCGATCGTTAGGCGGATCTCGGCGCTGAGCGTGCGGATGGCCTCATGGTCGTCCTGCTTCACACGGGAGAGGCAATCGAGTCGATCGTCGATGGAACTCACCTCGGAAATGATCCTCCGAAACGCATCGGTCGTGATGCAAAAGCCAGGCGGCACGCGGACGCCCTCGATCCGTGAAAGCTCTCCCAGGTTCGCGCCCTTGCCGCCGACGGGCGCGACCCGAGTCTGGTCGATCTCCTCAAAATCCAACACGTAGCGACTCATGCCGTTCGCTCCCTTGTACGAGGGTCGGCAGTTTACCGCCCAGGGCCGGGATTGCCGCAAGACCCCATCTGTGTTAGAACTTGAAAGTGGGAAGGGAACACTCGACCGACGCCCCGCCTACTGCAGACGCTCCCCGGCGCAGACGTTCCCAGTCCTCGCGCAGCCTAGGGCCGAGGGCTCTTTGGACGCGAATGACGCGAATCGTGGGCGAATCCAACCGCGCGCACCTGAACTCCGTACGCGCGGGCAGCAGATCTTGGACTTTGTCCAAAACAACTGGCGACAGCAAAACAGTAACTGGGACGCGGGGAGAGGAGACCAATGAGGCGCGATTGGATTCGCTCCAGATTCGCGAAATTCGCGTCCCAAGAAACATGGACTCTCCCGGCGGATCCTCTCCCGAAACGGCAGGCGCGTCGATCGAAGCGGACGCGTTAGGCGTGGCGTGGGCGAAGCGCTACCATGAGTCGCCGCGCTCGCCGGGCACGCCAATACACGAACGCCACCAGCACGAAGGGCGTTGACGCGAGGAAAACGCCGAGGGGTCCGAGTGCTGCGTTCGACGTGGACTCGACTTGCGACACGAGCTGGCCGCCTCCAGCCGAGCCTTCGACGCTGACGCGCAGGTTCCAGCGTTCTGGTCGATCGAACATCACCGTCGTCATATAGCGCGCCTCGCGTGATCCGCGCACGAGCTCTGGGTGCGCGTCGTTCACGACTTCGGGGATGCGTCCAGACGTGGGAACGAGTGCAACGCGCACTGCGGAAGGCGGAATGAACGAGACGCCATCGGCGGCGTCGAGTATGACATAGACCGCACCGTCGCCGACGTCGCGCTCGATCCACACCGAAGCGATGTATGGGCCGACGCGCTGGTCCGCGACGATGCGCGACGGCACTCCATGATGCATCATCATCTCGTGCGATTGCGCGAGCGCACTGTCGCCGCAGACGGCGCACAGCGCCAGGGCAATCACAAATCGTCGCCTTCGCATTCCGGTCACGCCGAGATTGCGCTACTCGGCACCGCGCACGTGCAGCGCATCGCGGCGCGCTCGTCGTCGGCTGGCAACAGATGCCGATACACGGCGATGATCATCGGAACGAAGACGATCGTATTGTAGATCAGGTGGAGCTCGAGCCGAGGAATGAAGAGCTGAGCGATGCTGAGAGGGACCGGCGAGCCGAACAGATTGCGGCCGACGATCACCTGGGCCTGGAGCAGACCGTGCTCGATGTGATGCCAGAACTGGATGTAGAAGGCGATCATCCACCAGGTGTGCGCCCGTCCGACAAAGCCGCCGCGCAGGATCCAGAGGCCGACGAGCATAACGAGTGCATACCCATAGTGCAGCGACTCCGACGTCACGAGCCAGGGGAACCAGAGTCCCAGCACGCCGCCGGCGTCCTGCATTGGCCAGTGCAGCGCGTACACCTGCAGCGCCTGCGCGAGATGCTCGGCCCAATGCGCGAGTACGATCGCCATGAAAATCTGGAGAGCGCGTTGATGCCACACGCCGTCGAGGCGTTCGAATAGAGATTGCCGAACTGGTGTGGCTGCAAGTGAATCGGTGATCACTTCTTCGCTCTCTTCGCAATCTGAAGGCGGAGACCTGAGGCCTGACATCTCGTGCCACTAAAAGGCGCTATCGACCATTGCCGCGCAAGATCCCCCATCGTACTTTCGCGGCCGAGAGTCTGGAAAACAGACACAGTTGCGCATGGACCCCATCGATGCCCCTTTCGCCGGAAGGTCTCATGGTCATTCGTCGTTCTTTCCGATCGTTCACGTCGGCGCTAGCGCTCCTCTTGACATGCAGCGTCGCTCGTTCAGCGGCAGCGCAATCTCCGGACGGCCGGATCGCCGGCAGCGTGCGCCTGTCGAGCGGTGTCCCGGTGGCGAGCGCCAGGGTGCTGGTGACGAACGCCGCGAGCGGAGTGACGCGAAGCGCGATCACCGCTGCCGACGGCCGGTACACCGTTACCGGTCTCACGGACGGATCGTACAGTCTGACCGTTAGGCACGTCGGCTACCGGCGCATGACACGAACCGACATTCGCGTTCCCGCGTCGGCGCCGGTGGATTTCGTGCTCGACGTCCTGCCGCTCGAACCGGTGACCGTCACCGCGACGCTGAGCGAGCAGGAGTTGAAAGACGTGCCGTTCTCGATCGCCGCGCCGACGGCGAGCATGTTGCGCGAACGAGGCGCCGAGAACATCGAAAACATCGCGGCAAATGTCGCAGGATTCAGCGTTCAGAATCTGGGACCCGGTCAGAGCCAGGTCGCGATGCGGGGCGCGTCGTCGGGCCAGATCGCCCGCGACCAACCAGGCGTGAAGGAGTCGGTCGGCATCTATCTCGACGACTCGCCCATCTCGCTCTCGCTCTTCACGCCCGACCTCGATCTGTTCGACGTGTCGCGCGTGGAAGTGTTGCGGGGCCCGCAGGGCACGCTGTTCGGCGCCGGCTCTCTCTCGGGCACGGTGCGCTACATCAGCGGGCAGCCGGAGCTCGGTGTGAAGAGCGAATTCGGTGAGACCGGCGCGAGCGTCATCAGCGGTGGTGGTCCCGGCGCGAATATCAGGTTAGGGGTGAACGAGCCGCTCGGCGACCACGCGGCGGCTCGCGTTGTGGCGTACCACACGGAATATGGCGGGTTCCAGGACGCGGTGCGGAAGGACTACAGCGTATCGAAGAACGTCAACAACGGCGATCGCAGTGGCGGCCGCATCGCCTTGAGGGTAGCGCCTAACGAACGGTTTACCATCTCGCCACGTTTCGTGTTTCAGAACGTGCGCATGAACGGCTGGAACCGGACGGACACGTTCAATATCCTCGCCAATCCATACACGACGTCGCGTCCCGACGTCACACTGGGCGGACGCCGGCTCTTCATCGCCGACAACGAGCCGTACAACGACAACTTCGCGCTCGGCGACCTGAATCTCCGCTACGACTTCGGACCGGTGAAGCTCACGTCGATCACGTCGTACATGTGGCGCGATCTCAGAGTCTCCCGCGACGGTGGCGCGCTGTACGCAAGCATCGTCGGTGGCAGCATCGGGATGCCGCCGAGCGTGTACACGCTCGATTCGCCATTCGACGATAAAACGAAGGCGAACACCTGGACGGAGGAGGTACGCCTCGCCGGCGGAGAGGATCGTGCGAAGTGGCTCGTCGGCGCGTTCTACGCCAATGCCCGCCGTCACTACGGTCAGAGCGTGCGGACGCCAGGATTCTCGGCGGCGACGGGCATACCCACGGCCGGCACGTATGCGCAGACCGACGAGCTGTTTTTTTCCAAGCTCGGATATGACCTTCACCAGGCGGCCCTGTTCGGCGAAGGTACGGTGAGCCTGACGAGACGCTTCGATCTCGCCGCTGGCCTGCGGTATTACGATTTCTCCGAAGACCGCACGCAGATATTCGACGGCTTTTTCGTCGGCCTGCTGTCTCAGCCTGGCTCGACCAAGTCGTCCGGGCTCGCGCCGCGCGTGATGGCGAGTCTCAAGGCAACGGACGACATCACCTTCAACGCGCAGGCGTCCCGCGGATTTCGCCTTGGCGGCATCAACGACCCGATCAATGCGCCAATTTGTTCGGCACAGGATCGCGTGACGTTCGGCGGCAAAGATTCCTGGCAGGATGAGAAGGTGTGGAACTACGAGGTCGGCACGAAGGCCATGTTGTTAGGCGGACGAGCGTCGCTCAATATCTCCGCGTATTACATGGACATCAGCAACCTGCAACTGACGGTCACGGCGGGATCCTGCTCCTCTCGGCTGATCTACAACGTCCCCGCGGTGAGCAAGGGTACGGAGATCGAGCTCACGGTCGCGCCGAACCAGCACGTCGACGTCTCGCTTTCGACTTCGCTCAACAACTCCGAAGTGAAATCGACGTTGACGTCCACCGACAGCACCGGGGCCGTGAACGTCGTCGGCGGCATTCAGAAGGGCAATCGCCTGCCGAGCGTACCGCAAGTTCAGGCTGCGGCGGCAGCTACGTATCGCTGGCCGATGGGCGCATCGCAGGGCTTTCTCTCCGGTGCGACGCAGTACATCGGCTCGCGATACACGCTGATGGAAGATCTTGGTAACGGCTTCGGCACCGTCAACATGGATTCGTTCGCACCGAACACGATCGGTGGTCCGCTCACGCAGCAGCTCTTCACCTTCCGCGCGCAGCTGCCGGCGTACACACTGGTCAACGTCCGCACTGGCGTTAGGCGCTCGCAGTGGGAGTACGCGCTCTTCGTCAACAATCTCACCGATGCGCGGGCCTTGCTGGCGCTCGACCGCGAACGGGGCACGCTCGCGCGCGTCGGGTATCTCGTCAATCAGCCAAGGACTATCGGCGTCAGCGCCGGCTACAACTATTAGGGGCAGAGTGTCAAGGGTAGAGTGTAGAGAGTGACGGCCACTCTCTGCTCTCCACTCAACTTTTGCTCCGATTGCGTCGCCAGCGTGGGCCTGCGCACACGACGACGGCGCCGACGCCCACGCAGCCGATGAGCAGCACGACGCCGCCAATACCGGCGGCGGACGAGGCGTGCGTATGGCGCGACGCCGTAGCGCTGAACAGGACCGTGTTCACGACGACGGCCACCACGAGCACGACGAGCGCGACCACCAGGAACCCGGCGAAGCCGCCGGCGGCGCTCGCGCGTCGTTGCCCAGTGCCGCGTACGCTCCCGGTCACGAGTTGCGGCCCAGCGGCGGGACCCGTGCTCACCCACTCGCGCCAGATCATCGCGTCGGCAATGGCACGGATGACGATGCCGGCGGTGCGCCGCGCGTATCGCGCGCGCGCCGTTCGCGCGCCGCGCTCCATCGCGTCATCGAGGAACTCCTCGTGAAGATCACCGAGGATCGCGTCACGTATTGGATCGCACGGCAACGCAAAGCGCAGGAGGCCTCGGGCCAACCGCGGTGGCTGCAAGAGTGGCTCGGCGACGTCCATCATTTCGACGCTCCGAGGACGCCGTCGAGCCCGCGCCACAACAACATCTGGCTCTCACGTGCGGTTCTCAGTGCACGCACTCCAATCGCATTCACGTGATAGAGCCGGCGTGAATGGCCTCCACGCTGCGGAGTCGGCGAATCGACGCGCCACCGCAGAAACCCCTTCCGCTCGAGTTGATTGAGGCAGGAGTACAGCGCACCGCGTGAGACTGCACGATCGATCGTGTCCTCGAGGTGGCGGGCGATCTTCGGCCCATAGGCGTCGTCGCCGAGCTGGAGGATCGCGAGCATGACCGTGTGCTCAAACTCGCCGAGTATGATCTTTGTCGCCACGAGAGAGAGTCTGGAAAATAGACACACGAATGTGTTGCGAGACACAAGCGTTCGCTAGGCTGTGATCTCTCTGCCAAATTGTTGACAGAACACGGACACTGCCGCTTACCTGCCGAGTGCATCTTCAGAGAGCATGCACGACTCGCCTCCCGTCAATCCGTCTCACCAGCTCGGCGGCTACCACGAATTCGGCCCGCCGCCAGATCTCGCTGACGCTGTCGAGGCCCTTTGGATTCATCAGGCCGCGGACGTGCACGTGGCTTCGCACCGCGTGGTGCCGGATGCCGCAGTGAGTCTCTGCTTCATGGGCCGCCGCGCGTCCGATGGTTCCGCGGGCGACGCTCGGCTCCGCATCATCGGACCCGTCCTCCGGCCGCACGAATTCGCGCCGCCACCCGGCCACCGCATGGAATCGGTCCGCATCAAGCTGGAATGGTGCCGACCCCTGCTCGGCGTCGCCCCGGGGGAGCAGCTGGACGCCGAGCCGCTGTACGCCGATGTGCGGCGCGATCTCGCCGCGCCGCTGGAGTCGCAACTGGCGCGCACTACTACGTCCGTCGACGCGGTCCGCGTGCTCGTGAATTTCCTGCGCGCGCGCCGCCACCTGCATCCACGTGCCGCGACTCTCCTCATAGCCGGCATGCACTCATTGCGGCACGGCGACGGCCAGCCGCGCGTCGCGGAGTTGGCCACGCGGTTGGGTGTGAGCGACCGTCACCTGCGACGTCTCGTGGTGGACGAGACGGGCGTCTCGCCGCGCCAGTTCGCTCGCATTCAACGCTTCCACGCACTGCTGCGCTGCGCAGATGCGGCGTCGAGTCCCGCGTGGGCGGCGCTCGCATTCCAGCACGGCTACGCCGATCAGCCGCACCTGATTCGAGAGGTGCAGGACTTGGCAGGCGTAACGCCGGCGCGTCTCCACGCCGAGCGGCGCGCGGAATAGCTCGAATCGCGGCAAGTCAGATCATGGGCTCACCGTGATTCCTGCGCGGTCCGGCAGGTCAGCCGTGATTGCCCAGCCACCGAACGTCTCGCTCACCGCAAACCACAACTCGTTAGGCCCACGTTTCAATGGCAGCGCCAGCTCGTCGAACAATCCGACGATTCCGAGAAACTCGGGGTCGCGCGTCCCGTAACCACTGTTGCCCGAGTACAGTAGACGATTGTTCAAATAGAGTCGCACGCGGTCGCTGTAGCCGAAGCGTACCCTCACGATCCGGTCGCGATCCGAGGTCAACGTGATCGCCGCGACGACTGTGTTGCGGCCATCGCCGACTCCAGCGAGACGCGCCAGGTTCGCGATGCCCCGTTCCTCGACACCGAGCACGTTCCACGCGCCGCTGGCCGGCACCGCGGTCAGTGACGTGAGATTGCCTAACGTGGCTTCGGGAAACGGCACCGATACCCGCCACGAACGTACGATGGTAGCCGGCGTGGAATCGCGCACCGCGGCTTGGAGCGTGGTCGTCTCGTCTGCCGCCGTCCCCGCCTGCGGCCTAACGACCACGTTGGCGAAGCGCGCTGTCCCCGACAGGAATCCGATCTCGCCCGCTCCCTTCGGCCCACGCAACTGGCCGACGACCTGCACGGCGCTGTCGCCGTCCACGAAAAGCTCGGCGCGAGATCCGCGCACCAGGATCCTGACGTGCATCCAACGGTCATAGCTCCAGTGCGCGGTACCTTCCCACGCTGGCCCGGCGTAGATCTGCCACGCCCACTGACCATGGAGTACTGGCGTGTACTGCGTGGCGTGCGGTCTGTCGCTGAGCGTCGGCCGCAGGTAGAACAGCTCGAAGTCCGAGTGCGTGGCGGCACGGAATGCGATGCCCGGGAAGCCGCCACCATTGCTGAAGACGATGTCGAACTCGATGGTGCCGCTCTCGAATCGGCTACCCTTGAGCCACGCCGTGCCGTCACGCAGGAAAAGCGCGCTTCGGCCGCGATACGACTCCACGCGCCACTCGGCGGCATGGATGTCCCAGGCGGACGAATCGAATGGTTGTTGTGCGTGGACTGTGGCGGCGGGGAGCAGGACGAGTAGTGCCGCGGATGCGCCGCGAAGGATGCGATTGGCCATACTCGATGCTACTCTGGCATCGGTCGCGGGGATTGAACGATTCGGACATCCAGACGGTGTGAAGTGCCAAAGCCGGGATCTTCAGGAAATTCTAGGAAAGGCGAGAGATCGAGCCTCGAGAGCTGAGATGTCAGCTCCGGCCTATTCCGTGCGGCCGGCGGGCATCTCACCCTTGGTGGCGAGCCAAGAGGCGAGACACGAGAAGGCAGCTGGGAGCGGCGAGATTGACATGCTCATTCGTTTTCGGCGGTTTCAACGACTTTCCGGCGATAAGTGTAGGTCATTTTTCTAATCTCGATCGTCTCGCTGTTGTATTTCTCCCATTCGTCCAACGAGAACAAATGGAGATCGCGAGCGGTGAGCAAATGGCCCTCCGTCTCGTTTAGGGATTTGATCGACATGTCGAGAAAGCGAGCGAATTCCTTGCTTGTCGCCGCGCCACACCCTTCAGCAATTGTATCGTGGACGCTATCGCCCGCACCCGTGAGCTGATTCCTCAACCGCGCGTGTCCAAGGCGGCCGAAGTTGCGCGTCCGTTGGTGGAGAGCGATCGCAAGAGCGTGGGCCCGTTGCCAGATCTTGAGTGACTTGAAATCGCGCATGCCGCGATGATACGCGACCTGGTCGTGGCGCCCAGAAGCAATTCCTCTCATGGCTCATCGTCACGTCTCGACGCAGAAGCTCAATCTCGACGCTCGCGGCTTGCTTCTTGTACCTGCCCATCTCGCGATATTAGCCACAAGTTGGTCGTGGGCGCGAGCTCCGTTGCTTCTAGGTGTCGCACACCGCAGGCGAGCCTGAGCCGCGTCCCGATCACTTGTCGCGGTAAGC
>DATEGN010000099.1:0-7442 GCA_035280125.1 Gemmatimonadaceae bacterium
CGTAAGTGCTGAAGCTCTGCCCAACGATCCATTCTTTCCACACCGCCCCGAGGAAGAAGACGGCGTTCACCGTTCGGAGAACGAGGAAAGCAGGGAGGCTCACCAGGGCCCGCCCGATCTCTCGCCGCGGCGCCGCGCCTACCAGCACTGGCACCATGACCGCTGGCACATCGATGACATAGCCCAGCAGGAGCCATGGATTACGGAGCGCCACCGCGAGTACCGGCAGCAGCAGCAAATAGACGAACGCTGCGAGCGTGGCATCCCACAGGGAGACAGCCACCGCGGATCGCAGGAACGGCACCTCGAGCAGCCCGCGCCAATGAAGGCGAACGTTTTGCACGAACCCGTGCGACCAGCGCTTGAGCTGCTTTCGCATGAAGCCAAACGTGCGCGGCTCGATCGGGTAGCAGACCGCCTCGGGCACAAAGCGCACGCCGAGTCCGGACTGATAGAAGCTCCAGGTCAAGTCCATGTCTTCGGCGAGCGTGCGCGTGCCCCAACCACCGTGGGCGCGGAGCGGCTCGGTCCGATACACGGAGAAACATCCCGATGAGATCAGCGGCTTGTCGTAGTAGTCCTGTACCTGTTTATAGAACGTGAATGCGAACAGGTACTCGATGTAACGTCCTCGCTCCCACAGCGTCCGAACGTGGCGCGGCAAAACGAAGCCACACGCCGCCGCGACCGTCGAGTCGGCGAAGGCCGCGAGCAGCTTCTCGATCGCGTCTGGCGCGAGCGTCGTATCGGCGTCGATCGCCATCGTGAATGGCGTACGTACGTGCGAGAGGCCGACGTTCTGCGCGCCGGCTTTCGACCCGGTATTCCGCGGAGGCCGAACGACAGTGACGCCGTAGGCCATCGCGACGGCCGCGGTGTCGTCCGTCGAGCAATCGTCGATGACGATGATCTCCGCCGGACGAATCGTCTGCCGTTCAAGGCTTCTGAGCGTGTCGGCCAGGCTCGCCGCCTCGTTGAAGGCAGGAATGAGAACGGTCACCTGGGCGTTTGCGTATCGGCCATCCATGGCGACTAGACTGCGGTCACTGCAGTCGAAGCCACAGCGCCCCGTATCACAAATTCAGATTTGTTTTTGCGTTGGGCGGGGCCAATGACCGCAGTTCATGGCAACATTGTCCTATGCCGCTGGATCGCGCTTGCGCGCCAATGAGGATTGTTACGCGACCGCCGCCGTCTTTCCGGTTGTGCCAAGGAGCCTGCGCACCTCCAGCTCCTCGGTCGCGCGCTCGATGGCCGCGTCGAGCGTTGGGAAGACGTGCTCCTCCCCGATCTCGTCGATCAGCACCGAGCGCCTGAGTGCTTGCAGCGGCTGTGGCTGCACCTCACAGAGAAGCACCATGGTGCCGTCGCGACGGCTGCGATGGACGACGTCCGTGAGAGCGTGCAATCCGGTTGCGTCGATTGCTGGAACGCGGCGCATCCGGAGGATGAGCACCTTCGGTTTTCCAGCGACGAGGGCGAGCGTGTCCTTGAACGTCTCCGCCGCGCCAAAAAAGAACGGTCCGTTGATTTCGTACACGTCGGCGCCACGCGGCACGAGCTGTGTCCGGAGATCGTCGCCCGCTTCATCCTCCAGCATCTCGGTTGGTACCTGGCTGACATTGGCGAGCGTCGCCATCCGCCGCATGAAGAGGAATGCGGCGAGCACCATCCCGACCTCGATGGCGACGGTGAGATCGACGAAGACGGTGAGCCCGAACGTCGCGAGCAGCACGAGAACGTCGCTGCGAGGCGACGTAAGCTCCGCTCTGAAAACGCGCCACTCGCTCATCTGATAGGCGACGACGAGCAGAATGCCGGCGAGCGTCGCCATCGGAATGAGCCCCGCCCACCGGCCGAAGAAGAGCGTGATCAGCAACACGGTGACCGCGTGCATCATTCCGGCAATTGGTGTGCGGCCGCCATTCTTGATGTTCGTCGCCGTGCGGGCAATCGCACCGGTGGCGGGAATGCCGCCAAAGAGCGGCGACGTGATGTTCGCCACGCCTTGCGCAACGAGCTCCATATTCGATCGATGCTGTCCGCCGATCATGCCATCCGAGACGACGGCCGAGAGCAGTGATTCGATCGCGCCAAGGAGCGCGATCGTGAACGCGGGCCTAACGAGGTGCACCGCGTCAGCGTATGACACGTGCGGCGCCACGGGATGTGGCAACTGCGCGGCGAGCGCGCCGAATCGGCTGCCGATCGTCTCGACGTCGAGATGCAACAGCCTCGCGACCGCGGTCGTGACGAGCAGGGCGATGAGCGGCCCGGGGATGCGCCGACTCACCCGCGGCCACATCACGATGATCGCGACGGACGCGACGCACAGGCCGGTTGCTGCCCAGTTGATCGTGCCGAAATGCTGTGCGAAAAGCTGCAGTCGTCCGACGAAATCCGCCGGTACGGCACCCACGTGTAGCCCGAACGCGTCCTTGATTTCGCCGCTGGCGATGATGACGGCGATGCCGGAGGTAAACCCCGTGATCAGCGGATGCGGAATGAAGCGGATCGCGCTGCCGAAGCGTGCGAGTCCAAAGCCGATGAGCAGGACGCCGGCCATCAGCGTCGCGATCGTTAGGCCCTCGACGCCGTACTGCTGGACGATGCCGTACACGATCACGACGAACGCGCCGGTTGGACCGCCGATCTGAACGCGCGACCCGCCGAGGGCGGAAATGACGAATCCCGCGACGATCGCGGTATAGAGTCCCCGATCCGGCGTCACGCCGCTCGCGATGGCGAACGCAATCGACAGCGGGAGCGCGACGACGCCGACGATGACGCCGGCAATGAGATCGCGAACGAACTGTTCGCGGGAGTAGTTCTCGAGGGTTGTTGCGAGCTTCGGAACGAAAGCGCGTGCGGACCGCACAAATCAGAAAAAGGAGGGATGTTCCACCGGATCGCACAGCGAAGAGACGATGGCCGGGCGCCGTAAATTAGGCCTTCGGAATACGCCGTCAGTCATCCGATTCCCTGTGTTTTGTAAGGGAACTCCCTACCGAATTCGAATTACTCGACGAGTCGGCGTGCTTGTCCTGCTTCCACCGCCGCCACACACCAGGCGCGCAGTTGCTGCTCCGACGCGTCCGACCAGCGCTGTCCCCAGGGAATGGGCGAGAGGCGACGCCGCTCGCCGTCGAGCGCTTCGAATGCCAACCAGCCTTCAGCGAGGCCGGTTGAAATAGGTAAGCGTGCGTAGGGATGCCGACGACGCTCGCTGGTGCCCTCTGGGGGTCCATTGTTCTTGTGACGCCGTTCGACGAGGGCTGGGATGACCTCCCAGACCGTCCACGTGCGTCCGCGTTCATCCACGAATTGTCGCATGGCGACTCGCGCCTAACGACGTCGATCAGAGGACGGTGGATGGGTGAGCATGTCCTTCGTCACTGCTTTCGCGCACCGATGCGTGCCGTTCGCAGAAAACTCGAAACCAGTCATGGGTTCACCGTTGACGAAGGCGACTGCTAATTGCAGCAGAGCGGCACGGCATGGGCGGGACACGAGGCACGCTGGGGAGGCGCATTTTTTCGGCCGGCGGTGTTTTCGCAAATTCGGTGCTCAGAGCGATCCGCGTCGTCGAAGACCCTGAGCGTTGCCAGATAAGGAGCAGAGATGCCGCAGCGCACTTCGTCATTCGGCCATTCGCTGCGCAAATGCGGTGTTTTGCCGCACGGCTGCTTCCGTTGATGGGCGCGCCTGAGGTAGCTAGCAGCCATGCAAATCCTCACCGCGGTCCGTCGGCTGGGCCACCGAATACGCGTCAACGGCGCTGTCGCCGACATCGTCTACGCCGCCCGCACATTGCGCTCGTCGTTCGCCTTCACCGCGGCGGCCGTCGCGACGTTGGCAATCGGGATCGGTGCAACGACGGCGATTTACAGTGTCATCGACGGCGTTTTGTTCAAGCCATTACCATACGCGAATCCCGACCGCGTCGTCGCGCTGTATCAAGACGATCATAAGAAGAATCTCAATCACGACGACGTCGCGCCAGCCAACTTTGCCGATTGGCAAGAGCGAAGTCGGTCGTTTGCCTTCATGGCATCGGCCGAGCCGTTTGCGCTTCAGTACGCAGGCCCGGAGGGTGTCGAGCAGATTTACAACTGGAACGTCACCGAAGACTTCTTTCGCGTTCTCGATGCGCGCCCGGCACTCGGCCGCTTGTTCCTGCCGTCGGATTTCGTTCCCGGGCCACCGCGTGTGCTCATCCTCACCTATGCGGCGTGGCAAACGCGGTTCGGAGCGGATCCAGCCGTGATCGGCCGACGCTTGCAGATCGGATCTGGAGTGGCCACGGTCGTCGGCGTCTTGCCGCCCAACTTCGACTATCTCGCCAGCTCGAAGATGGAGCTCTATGCGCCCGCCGTGATCAGTGCGAACGAGCGACAAATTCGCAACATCGCGTGGCACAAAGCGGTCGGGCGGCTCAAGCCAGGCGTGTCGCTCGATGCCGCACGCAGCGATCTCGCGCGGATCGCGCGGCAACTCTCCAGTGAGTATCCGGCGACGAATGCCACTGTCGGAGTCACCGTCGAGCACCTCGGGCAATCGATCGCGGGCGATGCGCGTCGGCCATTGATCGTGCTGTTCTGCGCGGTCGTCGTCGTCTTGCTCATCGCGTGTGTGAACGTGGCGAACCTCACGCTGGCGCGGGGCGCCCGCCGGCGGCGAGAGCTCGCCGTGAGAACCGCGCTCGGAGCGTCGCGTTGGCGCATCGCGCGGCAGTTGATGACCGAGCATGCACTCGTCGCAATCGCCGGCGGCATCGTTGGCAGCATCGGTGCAGCGTGGACCGTTCGCGTGATTCGCTCGGCGAACAACCTCTCCGTTCCGCGACTGGCCGACGTCGAGCTCGACGGAAGGGCACTTGCGTTCACGCTCATCACTGTGGTCGTCGCGACTCTCTTGTTCGGACTCCTCCCGGCCATCAAATCGACCAACCTCGAGGCAGCGGTCGAGCTGCGCGCCGGCACTCGCGCCGTGGGAGATGTCGGACGCGGACGGTTGCGCCGAGGTCTCGTGATTGCCGAAGTCGCGCTTGCGTTCGTGCTCCTCGTCAGTGCGACCCTCCTCATGCGCAGCTTTGTCGCCATTCTCCGTGCGGACCGCGGATACAAATCTGATCATGTGCTCGCCGCCACGGTTTTCATCTATCAATGGAATCGGACGCCGGGCGCGCGTACGAGATTCATCGAATCGCTGGTGCGCGCTGGGGCGGCGGTGCCTGGCGTCATCTCGTCAGGCGCCATCTCGTCGCTGCCGCTCGACATTGCGATCGGCGCCGACCAGGGAACCTTCACGATTGCCGGTCGCTCATTTGCCGTCGGACAGGAGCCGTCGGTGCACATGACCGCGGTGACACCAACGACGTTCGGCGCGCTTCGTGTGCCTCTCATTCACGGCCGGTCGTTCACGCCATCGGACGACTCAGCCAGCGCGCCCGTGGTCGTGATCAACGCGGCAATGGCGAAACGGTATTGGCCGGGTGCGGATCCGATCGGTGAGCGAGTGCGTTTCGCGTTCAATAGCACGACGATCGAGCGGTCAATAGTCGGTGTCGTCGCCAACACGCGCCAACGAGCAGTGGATGCTCCGCCCGAACCGATCGTCTATGTACCGCACGCGCAGGCGCCGACGGGAGCGATGGTGATCGTCTTGCGAACAGCGAGCGAACCGCGAGGTGTGTTGCGCGACTTCAGACGCGTCGTGAGCGAGCTCAATCCGGCGCTGCCATTTGCTGGCGTCGAAACCCTCGACGAGTTGGTCGCCGCTTCGGTGAAGCCACGTGAGTTCGTGCTCACGTTGCTCGGCGCATTCGCGTCCTGCGCGCTGCTTCTCGCACTGGTCGGTGTCTACGCGGTCGTCAACCAGGGCGTACTCGAACGCCGCGGTGAGATCGGCGTGCGCGTGGCGCTTGGCGCGCTCCCCGCGAATGTGGTGCGTATGGTGCTTGGGAGTGGAGTAATCCTCGCCACCGTGGGAGTCCTCCTTGGCGGAGGCGCTGCGGTCGCGGTAACAGGGCTGCTCCGCGGCATGCTCTTCGGCGTCGAGCCATTTGACGCGACGACGTTCCTGAGCGTCGCATTGATTATGGTAATTGTTGCGGCACTCGCATCGGCGCTTCCTGCCATTCGCGCGGCGCGAGTGGATCCGGTTGAATCACTCCGATCGTACTGATTAGGGGCGCGAAGTCCCGAGCGGCGAGCAACGGTGTGAATGCTCGGTGCGAGCCAACGGCGTGTGCCTTCACAGCGTAGATCAATTGAAGGCCGTTGGCGTATTCAGTCATCGTTGCGAGGCCAGCGAATGCCGATCAATTGGAAATCACTAATCGTCGTTGCGATGAGTCTGGCCGCGGCGACCGGCTGCGCGCCCCCTCCGGAGCTCATCATCACTCCGCTGGGAGCAGAGCGTACCTATCCGGCGACGCCCGACAACGTCAAAATCCCGCTCTACGCTACGCGGCAACCGGAATGTCCCTACGACGAGATCGCGGCAATTACGGCCGAGGGGCTACAGTCCGATGAGGAAATGCTCGCGACATTGAAATCCAAAGCGCGCACCCTCGGTGCTGACGCAATCGTCGGTTACGCCCAGGGTATCCGGGCATCGGTGCGAGTCCGAAGCGGCACCGCTATTCGCTTTCGCTCGACAGACTGCACGAAGTGATGATGTTTGCTAGCGTCGAAGCCGCCGTCAAAGCGCGGTGATGGACAGAGTCCCCACCGCGCGGTCGCGCGATGAGGACTCCCTCCTTCCATCACTTCGTTGGGTCGTCCTGCGGGTGCACGTACGTCAGCTGAAACGGACCAATCGCGTGTACCTGGACCTCAGTGAACCCGCGTGCGCTCGCGAAGTGTGCCATGTTCGCCGCCGCGGTAACGAAGCCGCCTTCCTTGTGCTCAACGAGTCCGCCCGCCGAAAAGTCCTCGCCGAATCCGAGCAGGAACGTGCCACGCAGCACGGTCACGTGCTCGTCAGTGGGGTGCCGGTGAGGAGGGAGGATGTAGCCGTTAGGAAAACGAAGACGCACCGTGAAGATCTGGCCGGCAACCGTCGGATCCCCCTGCACCACCGCGAACTGCGCACCTGGTGGAAAGATCGGCGGCGCCGGTCCCCACTGCAGCTGATCGTCATGACCCATCGCGTGGCCAAAGGCTCCATCACGATCCGCGAGAGCCGCCGCGGCTTGCGGACCCTTCGCGGTAATCTTGCCGCCATCGGAGTCAGAACACGCTCCAAGTGCACACATAGCCAACAATGCTGCGCCTACGCATAAGCTTCTCAACGACATTGCCAACCTCCAGTTCAGTGAAGTGCGTGAATCGAGTGCGCTGATGCGCTCCCGACTGTTCGAGGTCGCACGGTACGAGGCCTCGGTCGTCCTGTTATCGTCCGCGACTGCGTCTCTGTTACAGGATGACGAATCGCCT
>DATEGN010000100.1:0-6223 GCA_035280125.1 Gemmatimonadaceae bacterium
CGTTACGCCTCTATCTGCCGAAGCCGGAGGCGTACAATGGCCGGTGGACAAAGCCGCTTCTATTGCGTGCCGGGTAAGGGAGCGCCGGTTGCGCGGCGGGGCGCGTGGAGACCCCAAGTTTCCTGTGACGCGAATGACGCGTTCTTCCCCGTTTCTTTTTCATGACAACCTCCTGCCACGAATCTCAGTCGTGGCATCTGAGGTGTCCACCAAACCCGGGGAAGTTCATCAACTTCGCTCGGTTGGATTCGCTCATCATTCGCGTCAATCGCGTCGCGACAGCTCTGGGCTATGGATGTCTCGAGGTTCACTCGAGCGAAAGTCTACGACATTGGCAGGAGCACGCGGAACACGGCACCGCCAGCGCTCCCCGGCGTCAGGTCGTTCTCGGCGCGGACGCGTCCGTGGTGTCGTTCGACAATCGACCGCACGATCGAGAGACCCATGCCGAGCCCTTGCTCTTTGGTGGAGAAGAATGACTCGAATAGATGTCTCTCGACGTCGGGTGCCAAGCCTGGTCCTGTATCGCGAACCGCGATCTCGATCTCACCATCGCGGCGCGCCGTGCTCACGGTTACTGCCGGATCGCTTGTCGATGTCGACGCGGAGTCCAATGCGTTCAGGGCGAGATTGAGCACGACCTGTTGCAGTTGAATCGGATCGCCGGCAATCGGCGTGAGCTGTGACTCGAGCGACAGCTCGAGACGCGTGCGGCGCAGCAGCGCGTCACGCTTGAGCAGGTGAACAGCCTGACGGCAGATCTCGTTGAGGTCGACGGTGCTGCTGATGGGCGCTCCTCCCTTCCCTTCCTTACGCAGTAGCAGGCGAATGTGATCGATGATGCTTGCCGCACGGATGTCGTCCTCGACGATCTCGCGAAAGATTTGCCCGATCTCACGCAGATCGGGCGGTGACTTGGCGAGCAGCTGCATGCCGGCTTCAGCATTGGCGCGAATGGCCGCGAGTGGCTGACGAAGCTCGTGGGAGACCGCTGCTCCGAGCTCGCCGACCATGGCGACGCGTCCGAGGTGCGTCAGCTGGCGTCGAGTCTCCTCAGCCTTGACCTCGGCTTGCCGCCGATCCGTAATGTCGATGTGCGTAATGATTGCGCCGCCATCCTCGTGATCGAGGCGGTCCACACGTAACTCGAACCAGCGCACGTCGGGCGATAACCAGTTGTACTCGTGGCGAAAATGCCATGCGTCACCATCGAGCACTGATTCGATGCCATGTCGAACGTCGCCAGCCTCACGACAACCACGCTCCTCGGCCCGCAAGCACTCGTCGAGATAGTTCTGCCCGAGGAAGGCATGCCGAGTGACCTCGACGTTGCCGCCAAAGGCGCGCTGTCGCCAGGAATCGTTCACCCGAATGATCGTGCCGTTGGCGTCGAGAATCGCAATCTGCGTCGAGAGCGACGCGAGCACCGCGCGATTGAGCAGCTCGCCTTCGCGCATCCCACGCACGGCGCGCGCGCGCGCCATTGCGCCGGCGATCAGTTCCGCTGCTGCCTCGAGACGCGCGGCGAGCCGCGGCGACCATTCCTGCCTCACGTCGTCGCGGTAGAGCTCGAGCATGCCGATGGCGGACCCGTCCTCTTCGAGCGGTATCCGCAGTTCGCCCTGGTCACGCGGGGTTTGATCGTCCAACTCTCGCGTTGCCGCGGACGAATGCGGCCAGCGAAGCATGGTCGGCGGCCGCGCGTTCGTCTCGGAATATTGGATGATGACTGCTCGGCTCGCGCCTGCATAGCGCGCGACGCGGGCGAGCGCGTCCTCGAGCGCGCGAGGCGCCTCCTCGGGTGCGTGACGCATGGCGTCCGCTGTGAGATCGGCAAGCGTCTGCTCATAGGTGTTCTGGTCGGCAAGCGCGAGCTGCGCGAGGCGGCGGCGGTGTCGTTCGACGAGGAGTAATGCGATGAGCACGGACTGAGCGGTGATGAGGAAGAGCGACGCAAGAATCGGCGTCTCGTATCGTTCCCACACGCTCGGCGTGCGAAACAGGACCTCCGTGTTCGGGGGCAATCGCGATTCCGAGAGGCCCCAACGTTTCAGCTGGCGAGCATCGGCGACGAACGGCGATCGTGCCGCGACCGGCCTCGGAACACGCTCGTTGGGTTTCAGCTGGACGACGCGTGTGACGAGATGTCCGGTTTTCACGCCCTCTTCATCATGATGAATCACCGATCCGCCGACGATCCCTTCACCAACCCAGAGACGCGAGTAGCCGTAGAGCGGCGCGGACGATTCGCGCGAAATCGTCGAGACGATTTCTCCAGGGAAGAACAGCTGACCACGTCCGTCTCTTCTGAAGTACGCGAGCAGTACGATGCTCTGTCGCGGCAGACGCTGGAGATGGGCGAGCAGCGAATCGAACGGTAGACCGCGAAGGAGTGTGATGTCGAGATCCGACGCCTGCTCCGCGACCGCCCGGAGCGCGGACGACACCGCGAACGAGTCGATCGCCGAAAGGCCGCCGATGATGACAACACGTTGCGCATCCGGCTGGAGTCGGCGTGCCATCTGGAGGATCAAGCCGAATGAAAACGGCGAGAATCGCCCTGTGACGTTAGGTGGCAAGCTGTCGACGTCGATGGCGTTGTCGATCGTGAGCGAAAAGACGATTGGAATGCGAGGTCGCAATGGACGCAGCTGCTCCGTCGCGAAGCGGAGTGCCACGGAGCCGACAGCCACGACCGCATCGATAGGAAGGCCTCTGTATTTGTCGGCGAAGTAGGTAGCCAGCTGGAGCGGCAACCCCGGGAAACGATCGAAGTCCAGATACTCTTCGTAGAACTCGACCGGCGCCACCATGTCATTGCGGACGGTCCGTCGCAGCTGCTGCGTGAACAGAGCAACCGCCGGGGCTTCCGGCGGCAACCCGAAGAGCAGCAAGACGCGCACGGGTTCCCGGGCCGCCTGTGCACGCGCGCTTCGCGGCATCACACTCGTCAAGAGCGCGACGCCGAGGATGACACAGACGCGGAGAGCGCAAGACGCTTTCAGGAGACGCTCGAAGACGTCAAAATCCGGAGTACGCGGCCGTTTCGCGACAGAGAAATGGTCGCACGAGTGCGATGAGCGCTTCCGTATCGAACGGCTTGCGCAGATAGCCACACGCGCCGGCACGTCGCGCGAGGCGGGACGATGGGATTTCCTCGTGGGCGGTGATGAAGATGATCGGCGTCGACAAACCAAGCGCTGCAAGCCGATCCTGGAGGTCGAAGCCGCTGAGCCGACCGAGATGTACGTCAAGCACGATGCACTGCGGTTCGCCAGGTATTGTGCGGTCGAGAAATTCCTCGGCCGACGCGAACGTCTCCACGCGAATACCATCGATACGGAACACCCGCGCAAGAGAGCACCGAATTGACGGGTCGTCGTCGATGACGCCGACCCAGGGCTCCGTATGGGTGAGCGAGCGCGCGATTGGCGATTGCTGCGACGACAACACGAATGAGGTCCCTCCCCTCCCAGACGAACACGACTGCTGCGCTCGAAATGTCCCAACCTTCAGCATCGCAACCATTGGACTTTAGGCCAACGACTGGGTGAGACGTTGCTAAACTCGAGAAAGGCGAGGGTTTATCCGTCTGCCGAAGTCCGACGTCGCTGGCCGAAATCCTGATTCCTAGCCCTCTGGCCAATGGGTTCGCGCGCTCACGAGGCATTAGTCTTCCGCCATGGGGCCCGTGCTCATTCGCCGCACTCAGAGCGGCCGCGTCGATTTCGCCTTCGCTTCATACGGCGGGAATCGCAAGACGTACAAGCTCGCGGTAGCGTTGCCCATGCCCGGCAAATTGCTCTGGTCGGTCATGCTTGCTGATCGCGGGCTGGACGGTGAGCTGCTGGTAGATCACGCGTCGGCCACGCGTCGCGCGTCATTCGAGCTGTCGGAAGAGCCGAGCGCCTCGTTCAAGCCCTACCTCGGGCCGTTCGTGCCTAACTCTTGGCGGCGCCACTGCATCAAAACGATGGCAGGACGCGGCTGGTACACGCACTGTCGCATCTACGCCCCGAGGAGCTCGCGATCGGTCGTCGACGGAGCACATGCAACGATCGCGGTACGCTGATCACACTTTGGAGCGGGAGGCCGCAGTGGACGGAGCTTACCCATCAATCACCAGCATGTTGTCGCGAGGTTGGGCATTTCTGTTATTGCGCGGCCTCGCGGCAATCGCCTTCGGCATTCTGACGTGGGTGCGTCCGAGCATCTCACTGCTCGCCCTGGTATTTCTTTTCGGCACCTATGTTCTCATCGACGGGGTCCTCGCCGCATGGACCGCGATCAAGAGCCGCGAGGAGCACGAATACTGGTGGGTTCTCCTTCTCGGAGGGCTCGTCGGCATCGGCGTCGGACTGCTGACCTTCGCCAATCCGAACATCACCGCGCTCGCCTTGCTCTTCTACATCGCCGTCTGGGCAATTGTCCAGGGCGTTCTCGAGATCGTGGTCGCGATTCGCATGCGAAAAGAGGTCGATGGCGAATGGCGCCTCATTCTCGCGGGCGTCGCGTCGGTCTTGTTCGGTGCCTTTCTCATGGCACGCCCTGGCGCCGGAGCGCTCACCGTGTTGTGGGTGATCGGCACCTATGCCGTGCTGCTGGGAATTCTTCTCGTTATGCTCGCGTTCAAGGTGCGCGGAGTAACGAGGAAGCTTGCGCACGCGTGAAACCTGCGAGCCTCGCTCACCGGCTCCGCCAATCCTCCTCGACGATCCTTCGATAGGATTCGCTCTCGAGGAGGATTTGCACGAGATCGCCGTCGAGGCGCCCCTTCTTCGCCTCGGCGCGCATGATGTCGAGCGCTTTTTCGGGCGAGACAGCGGGCTTGTACGGCCGATCGGATTCCGTGAGCGCATCGAAAACGTCGGCGAGCGTGATGATCCGCGTCTGAAGAGGAATCTCGTCGGCCGAGAGACGTCGCGGATAACCGGTACCGTTCAGCTTCTCGTGATGACCATAGGCGTAGTGGGCGACGTTGCCGAGGTCCTCGGTCCACGGAATCTTGATGAGAAATTGATAAGTCTCCTCGACGTGTGACTCGATCTCGGCGCGTTCGCGCTCGTCGAGTGTCCCGTGCGAGAGTCGCAAGTATCCCAATTCCTGCGTCGTCAGATACGGCATGTCGGTGCCGTCTGGATGCCGGAACGTGTGCCCCGCAATCTCGATCAGCTCCGATGTCGGTTCGTGGTCCAGGACCGCGGGCTCGTTCGCCGAGCGAACGATGTGGCGCATCCGCGCCACCTCATGCAGGGCCGAGTTGAGATCGGTCTCGCCATCGCTCGATCCCGAGGTACAGTGTTCGAGCTCCAGCGTCCGTCGTATCAGATCGAAGCGCGCCTCGATCCGCTCCCAGAGCAAGGGCGGCAACTTCTTCGCCTTGATGAGTACATCCTCACGAACCGCGACCTTGCCGAAGTCATGGAGCAACGCAGCGAATCGAAGTTCGCGAAGCTGCTTCCTCGTGAACCGCACGTGTCGATATCGCCCCCGATCGACGCGTTCGAGTGCTTCGGCCAAGCCAATGCTGAGCTCCGCAACGCGGAGCGAATGGCCAGCGGTTGAAGGATCACGCTGGTCGATGGCCGTGACTGAAGCCTGGACGAAGCTCTCGAACATGCGCTCGATTTGCGCGTAGAGCCGCGAATTCTCGATCGACACCGCCGCCTGGCTCGCGAGTGATCGCGCGAGCATCACCTCGCGGCTGGTGTACGGAAGCACATAACGATCGGCGGCCGCTTCGCTCGTGATTCGGGCGCGCGGATCAGATTTGCGATTCACGAAGACGAGCACGCCGACGAGATGATCGCGATGATCCACCATCGGTACGATGAGCATCGAGCGCCGGCGGTAGCGGTACTTCGCGTCGAATGCCGGATCCATGACGAAGCTCGCATCCGCCGGCAGATTATACGCGTCGGGAACGACGATGGGTTTTTTCGCCTTGGCGGCGTGACCGATGATGCTCGTGTCATCGACCGGCAGCCGGCGGAGATCGGCATTGAAGTCTTCTTCAATCGTATCGAAATCAACGTGAGCGACATGGAGCATCGGCGGGCCGCCAGCGTCAACGTCCGTGAGCAAAAGCCCACCGCCGTCGCTCGCGGTAACCTGCTTTCCCAACTCGACGATCTGCTTGAGCAGTAATTGCTGGTCGCGCTCGAGCATGAGCGACATCCCAACCTTGTTCAGCTCTCGGAGCTCGCGCCGCGCGCGCGCGAGC
>DATEGN010000101.1:0-4421 GCA_035280125.1 Gemmatimonadaceae bacterium
TAGGGCCTAGGCGCTAGTGGCTTACTAACTAGCACCTAGGCCCGAGCCCCTAGCCCCTTCAAGGTCAGCCTTCGATCGGCGGAAGATCGATTCCTGCGTAGCCATCCTCGTGCCCCTCGTCCATCGGCAGCACTTCAGACGGCTTCTCCGGACGCGGTGGCTGATCCTGAGGAATGTTCGTCACCGCGAGCACGATCCGACGATGAATCGGATCGACTTCGAGAACGCGCATCTCGAGGTTCATCGTCTCGTAAACGACGTCGGTTGGATTGTTCACGACCTTGCCCGTTGGGCTCAGCTGCGAGATCGGAACGAAGCCCTCGATATCGTTGCCGATGTCGACGACGACGCCCTTGTCCATCAGGCGAACGACCTTGCCAGCCAGGTCGGTACCGACCGGATACGTCTCACCGATGCGGAGCCACGGGTCTTCCTCGGCCTGTTTGAGACCTAAGCTGATCCGCTTGTTCTCCGAGTCGATGTTGAGAATCACCACATCGACCGCGTCGCCCTTCTTCACGACCTCGGACGGATGTTGAACGCGCTTCGTCCAACTCATGTCCGAGATATGGATCAAGCCATCAATGCCGGGTTCAATCTCTACAAACGCCCCGAAACTCGTCAGGTTTCGTACTTTTCCATTGATCCTTGTACCGACGGGATATTTCAACGGAAGCACCATCCACGGATCCTGCTCGGTTTGTTTCATACCGAGCGAAATCTTCTCTTCGTTCGGATCGACCTTGAGCACGACCGCTTCGATCGTCTCACCAATCGACACGAGCTTCGACGGATGACGGACGTTGCGCGTCCAGCTCATCTCGCTGATATGGACAAGACCCTCTATCCCTGGTTCCAGCTCGATAAACGCGCCGTAGTTCGTGATCGAGACGACTTTTCCCGTCACGCGCGTACCGACCGGATACTTCTCCGCAACATCCTTCCACGGATAGCTCTGGAGCTGCTTGAGTCCGAGTGAGATGCGCTCGCGAGTCCAATCGATGTCCAGGACTTTGACTTCCAATTCCGCCCCAATCGACACGAGCTCAGATGGATGCGAGATGCGGCCCCACGACATATCGGTGATATGCAACAGGCCGTCGACGCCGCCGAGATCGATAAAGGCACCGAAGTCCGTGATGTTCTTCACGACGCCTTTGCGCACTTGATCCTTCTGAAGCTCCTTCATGAGCTTCTCTCGCTTGCCAGCGCGCTCGTTCTCCAGGATCACGCGGCGGGAAACCACAATGTTACGACGACGCTTGTTCAGCTTGATGATCTTGAACTCGAACTTCTGGCCGAGCAGCTCGTCGATATTCGGAACACGACGCAGCGCGATCTGGGAGCCTGGCAAGAACGCGTCGACGCCCATGAGGTCGACAACCACGCCACCCTTGATCTTCTTGACGAGCGTTCCTTCGACCGGCTGATCGTTCTCGTACGCGAGTCGGATCTTCTCCCACACGCGCATGAAGTCGGCTTTCTTCTTCGAGAGGACGACGGCACCCTCTTGATCCTCGAGGTGCTCGAGCAGCACTTCGACTTCATCGCCAGGCTTGATGGGCTCGAGGTCTTTGAATTCCTCGCGCGCAATCGTGCCTTCGGACTTGAAGCCGATGTCGAGTACGACGGTGGTGTCATTCACCGACTGAACGCGAGCTTTGACGATCTCGCCTTCGTCGATCGAAGCCATCGAGCCCTGATAGAGCTCCATCATCCGCTCGTAGTCAGCGGAGGTGTACTCGTCCTCGTCGTAGAGTTCTGGACGGCGGTTGGCAAGCGGACGAAGCTGGCCGCGCACTGCGTCGCGTCGCTCACGCTCCGACAGCGTACCGGTTGTGGGGTTTTGGGTTTCCAGTTCGGACATACCTTGAGCAGGTCTCCTCAATGTGTTCGCGGGCTTTAGACTCGCCGCGCCGAGGTTGAGATGTTGTGAAATCTCCGCCCCAACTGAGGGACGGACGAAGTGAACCACGTAAGCTAACCCGCCTAAGATTCGTCGTCAACCGCCGAAGTCGTGGCGTCACGCTGAGTTACGGCTTTCACAAGGGCCACGATTCGCTCGACTTGCTCCTCCTGCGTGAGGAAGGTCGTGTCGATGAGGATCGCATCCTTGGCCTGAACCGTTTGTGTGGCGTCACGAGCGTCGCGCTGCACCAGCCGACCAGTCTCGTCGGCAATCTCCTCATCCGTTGGGCTCCGTCCCAACTGCTGGACCAGCCGCCTCCGAGCCCGCTCCCACGGGTCGGCGACCAGAAAGACCTTCACGGTCGCATCCGGAAACACGGCCGTACCCATGTCTCGGCCATCGACCACGACGTCGTGATCACGCGCCGCCTCACGCACGCGCTCGTTGACCCAAGCGCGCACTTTCGGCATCGACGCCACGCGCGAGACGTGCCGTGTCACCTCGATTCCGCGGAGCTCCGCGTCAAGGATTTCCCCGTCGATCTCGAGCGAGAACGCCATCCCACGTGGAACGAGCCGAACGGCGCGTGCGGCCTCACAGATTTCGCGCTCCGTCCAGGAATCCTCGCTTGGGTTGCGCCGCAATTGCGCCGCGGTGGCGGCGCGGTATAGCGCGCCCGAATCGACATGGCGGAAGGTGAGTCGTTGCGCCACCCATTGCGCCGTGGACGACTTTCCCGAAGCGGCAGGACCATCGATGGCGACGACGACGTGTCGCGGCGAGGTCATCGAACGATCTTCGCCAGATCTGACCAGAAGCCGGGGTACGACACGGCCGCGCAGTTCACGTCATCGATCTCTATTTCGTTCCCAGGAACCGCGCCGAGGACCCCGAATGACATGGCGAGGCGGTGATCGCCATGCGTGGTGATCGACCCTCGCAAAGGCTTCTTCGATCCGACGATTCGCATTCCGTCCTCGAGCTCGGAGGCGTCGGCGCCGATTGCGCGCAGATTGGCGACGACAGCCGCAATGCGGTCGCTCTCCTTTACCCGCAACTCGGCCGCACCCGAGATCACCGTCTCACCTTCCGCGCGCGTCGCCAGGCACGCTAGCAACGGCAGCTCGTCGATCATCGATGGTACGAACTCTTCACCAACCGCAATGCCGCGAAGTGTGCCTGGCGTAACGACTACCGAAGAAATCCACTCTCCGCCGCTCAGATGATCGCGCGCGAAATCGACGGTCGCGCCCATCTTGCGCAACGTTTCGAGAAACCCCGTACGGGTCTCGTTGACACAAACATCAGTGAGCGTCAGAGATCCACCGTCGGCAAGCGCCGCGAGTCCCGCGAAGAACGCGGCCGACGACGGATCGGCCGGCACGGTGGTATCGAGAGCCGCGATGCACCCGTGCGCCGGCGCGAGCTCGATGTGGGTGCCGTGCCTAACGATGTTCACGCCCCGCGCGCCAAGCATGCGCTCGGTGTGGTCCCTCGTCGCTGCCGGTTCGTCGACGATCACGTGAACGCCGCCGATGACGCCCGCGAGCAGAATCGCGCTCTTGACCTGGGCACTCGCAACCTCGCTGCGCCACTCGAGGTCTCTCAGCGCACCGCCGTGCACGGTCATCGGAAGTCCGCCGTGCGGCGGCAGGTCGAAGCGTGCACCCATGGCTTCGAGCGGCTTTGCGACACGCCGCATCGGCCGGCGGCTCAGGCTCGCGTCGCCGACGAAAGTTGCCGTGATCGGAAGGCCCGCAACGACTCCCGCCATCAAGCGAGTGGTCGTCCCGCTATTGCCGCAGTCGAGCGCTTCCGAGGGCGAGCGCAGGCCCCGAAGCCCAACGCCCTCGACCGTGAAGTCTCGCGAGAGCGGCGGAATGTGCGCGCCCATGGCGCGCAGCACACCAGCCGTCGAGTGGACGTCGTGTGACTCGAGGATATTGGTGACGCGCGAGCGGCCGTCACCTAACGCGGCAAGCATGAGCGACCGATGCGAAATGGATTTGTCGCCCGGGACACGCAGTGTTCCCTGTACTCTCACGCGGACTCTCCGCGTTCGACGGAGGTCCGCCAGCCCTGCGCTTGCGTCCAGAGTTCGCGCACCGCCGGCCAGTTTCGCTCCTCGAGAGCCATGCGCAAATGGCGCACGCTGCCCTCGAGAGCGCGCAGCACATCGATCGTTGCGGCCGGCGCTCGCTCGAGAATCGGCTGCCACATATCGAGAGGGCTCATCGCCAATCGTGTCGCGTCTCGTGCTCCAGGGCCGGGGTTCAGCGTCATGCGTTCGTTAGGCATCCGTTCTACCATTTCGGCCAGCGTTATGCCGAGCGCTGTCGACGCGAGCTGCGGCAGATGACTGATCCATGCCATGGCATCGTCGTGTGCGCTCGCGGGTGCGTACTCGATCCGTGCCGCTCCGGCCATACTCCAAAAGAATTCCGCGTCTTCGCGCTGCCGCGCATCCGCGCGTTGCTCCACGAAAACTGTTGCGTTGTGGAAGATGTCCGCG
>DATEGN010000102.1:0-13607 GCA_035280125.1 Gemmatimonadaceae bacterium
ATACGGCACGGACGCCGCATACCTCATCAACACCGGCCTCGAAGTCGATCGAAACAAGGAGCGCTACGTTTTCCTCCGCTGGGGACAAGACGCGTTCCGGAATTTTCGCGTCGTGCCCCCCGGGACGGGTATTTGCCATCAGGTGAATCTCGAGTATTTGGCGAAGACGGTGTTCACATCGCAGCAGAACGGCGAGACCTTGGCCTATCCCGACTCGCTCGTCGGTACCGATTCGCATACGACCATGGTGAATGGTCTTGGCGTCCTCGGCTGGGGCGTTGGTGGTATCGAAGCCGAAGCGGCAATGCTCGGCCAACCGGTTTCGATGCTGATCCCCGAGGTCGTCGGCTTCAAGCTGCATGGGCGGCTGCCTGCCGGCGCAACGGCGACCGACCTCGTGCTCACCGCGACGCAGATGCTGCGCCAGAAGAAGGTTGTCGGCAAGTTCGTCGAGTTCTATGGAACGGGACTCACGGGTCTCCCGCTCGCCGATCGCGCGACGATCGCGAACATGGCGCCGGAGTACGGGGCGACCATGGGCTTCTTCCCTGTCGATGATGAAACACTCAAGTACTTGCGGATGACGGGACGTCCCGACGCACACGTGAAACTCGTCGAGGCGTACACAAAGGAGCAGGGACTCTTCCGCACCGACTCGACTGCGGACCCGGTATTCAGCGATACGCTCGAGCTGGATCTCGGCACCGTTGAGCCGAGCCTCGCCGGCCCCAAGCGTCCGCAGGATCGCGTTCCGCTGCGCAGTGCGAAGTCGATGTACCGCGAGGCGCTGCAGGCCGATCTCGCGAAGCTTGGTGCACCGACGAGTGGTGCCGACGCGAAGCGGGCATCACAGGTCGGTGGATCGGCCGCTTCGTCGGGCGGTGCCGCGGTGCTTGTCGCCAACGACGAGCCGGCCGCGGAGCAAGCCGGCGTGCAAGTCAGCTACAAGGGCGAGACCTTCACGCTTCGTCACGGCGCTGTGGTGATCGCGGCCATCACGAGTTGCACGAATACGTCGAACCCCGCCGTCATGCTCGCCGCCGGCATCCTCGCGCGAAACGCGGTGAAGCGTGGCCTAACGGTGAAGCCATGGGTCAAGACGTCGACCGCGCCCGGATCGCGCGTGGTTTCCGAGTACTACAAGGCGTCGGGGCTTCAGGAGTACCTCGACACGCTTGGCTTTCAGATCGTCGGCTACGGCTGCACGACCTGCATCGGCAACTCCGGACCGCTGCCCGAACCGATTGGCAAGGCGATCGAGGCTCAGAAGCTCGTGACCTGCGCTGTCCTCTCGGGCAACCGCAACTTCGAGGGGCGAGTGAATCCGCTGACGCGCTTCAATTATCTCGCGTCGCCACCACTCGTCGTCGCCTATGCGCTTGCCGGCCGTATGGACATCGATCTCACCAAGGAGCCGTTAGGCATCGGCCGTGATGGACCCGTCTTCCTGCGAGACATTTGGCCGACGCCGCACGAAGTGCAGGAGGAGATCAATCGCAGCGTCAAGAGCGATTTCTTCAAGACCCAGTACGCCGACGTGTTCCGAGGCGACGAGTTCTGGCAAAAGCTCGAGGTGCCGGAGGGCGAGACCTTCGCGTGGGATGAAAGCTCCACGTACGTGAAGAATCCGCCCTACTTCAGCGACATGAAGATGGAGGCACCAGGGATCCCGTCGATCACTGGCGCGCGCGTCCTTGCGCTGTTAGGCGACTCGATCACAACCGATCACATCTCTCCCGCCGGCAACATCCCCGGCGCGAGCCCCGCCGGCAAGTGGCTCATCGCACACGGCGTGCAGCGGAAGGATTTCAACTCATATGGCGCGCGTCGTGGAAATCACGAAGTCATGATGCGGGGGACGTTCGCGAATATCCGCCTGCGCAACGAGATGGTGCCTGGCACCGAAGGCGGGTACACGACGCTGAAGCAGGGTGGTGAGCCCATGTTCATCTACGACGCGGCAATGGAATACCAGAAGGGTGGAACGCCGCTCGTCGTCATCGCCGGCAAGGAATACGGAACCGGGTCGTCACGCGACTGGGCCGCGAAGGGCACTATTCTGCTCGGTGTGCGGGCCGTCATCGCCGAGTCGTTCGAGCGAATTCACCGGTCGAACCTCGTCGGCATGGGCGTGCTCCCGCTCGAGTTCACCAACGGTGAGACGCGGCAGTCGCTCAGTCTCACTGGGTTCGAGGCGTACGACGTCGTTGGTCTCGATGCGTCGCTACGTCCGCGCGCGACGTTGGTCGTTCGCGCAAAGAGTCAGGCTGGGACCAAGGAGTTTAAAGTGCTCGCAAGAATCGATACTCCTGAAGAAATGCAGTACTACCGGCACGGCGGCATTCTCCCATACGTCCTGCGCCAGCTCGTCGGGCGCCGATGATGCCGCACTTACCGCACGGTTCCCCTCTTCCCTGTTCGTACCTACCCGCCGCGCGCACCTCGATGGCGCGCGCGCGGGCGAAGGCGTTGTCGATCGGCGCTGCCGTCCTGTGCCTAACGGCGACGCTCGACGGTTGCTTCCTGCGTCGGTACGTCTACCATGCGACACTCGTTGCGAACGCGATCGGCGATTCGACAACGACATTGGCCGGGACGCGCGTTCACGTCTATAAATCGGACGAATACGAGATCTACGGACCAACGGCGCTTTCGGTGAGCACGGCGGAACAGCAGGTGAACCGTGCCTATCGGGAGTTCACCAAGCACTTCGGAGTTCAAGGCCCACCAATGGCGATCGTGATCGCCGACAGCGCGTTCGTGATCTCACCCGGGGACGCCGGGTCCTTTGCCAAACGGCGCATTCATACCTTTGTCTACGTTCGTCCGCATAGCCTTCGAGACATCGAGGGAGTCGCTCCCGATACGCCAGAGGATGAGATTTGGCCCGTCTCGGCGCGCGTTGCGCGTGAGCTGCTCACCGCGTACGTCGCCGCGCGTCGTCATCTCACCCCGCAAGTCGAGGCGACGACGCACGCGAGCGACTATCACACCGATCCGTTACCGATCTGGTTCGTGGACGCCGTTGTCGCGTTGCTCAGCGACCCGGGCGCGCCGGACCGGGTAATGGACTACCTCAAGGACCACCTCGGCGACGCCCCGTCCGTCGCGACGCTGCTCGACATGCCGCCACCGAATCCTGGAGAAGTCGATACCGTCGCCGCTTCACGGGAGCGGCGAACCATCGTCGGTGCGGCGGGAGTCGGGCTCACGCTCTTCCTCGTGGAGCGCGAAGGTCCACGTGTCGTTGGGCGGCTCGCAGACGCGTTTCTCGCCGGTCGCACCGCGCGAGATATCACGAGTAGCGCGCATCACATTCCGCAAAACGATCGCGAGCTCGAGCGCGTTTGGCGTACCTGGGTACGCGACGAATACGGCCGCTGAGCGGGCTGCCTAACGTTTTCAGCCCGCGGCGCGCTTCAACGACGCTCGAGCCTTTTCGCGCTCGCCCCAGCTCGGAGCCAGCTCTTTCGCCGCCGGCACGCAGCGCGATTGCGGGCTTGCCGCGTTGGGTACGCCCATCGGCAGCCAACCCATGATGCAACGGGTGATCGCCGCGATCTCGTCAGCCCCCAACAGCGCCGCGTTACCGCTCGAGCCACCGCCTAAGGCACCTAGCGTGGTCCCCGGGCGTGGCGTCATCGATCCGCCTAGGAGCGACATCAGCGATTCGCGGGCGGTCTTCCGGAACTGATCGCTTCGGACTTGTCCGGTGTTCTGTTTGACGTCGCCGCGGTAGAAGGCATGCACAGCACCCTCGACGTTCTTCACGAGGCTGTCGAGAATCTCGTCCAGTTGCTGCGCGACTTGCGTCGGGATCATTACCCTCGCTCCTGTGTCACGGCGCTCCGAGGCGCTTCCGCTCCCTGAGTTGACGGAGCAAGGACCGAACACGTCACCCAAAAGACGCGGGCCCCGCTGCGTTTCGCGACGGGGCCCAAGATGTCCAGCGCTCAGCACCTACGGTCTACACACTTGAATTCGCTAAGGATTCTTGACGTCAACCGTATGGCCGATGATTCCGCCAAGGATACCGCCAGCTGCCGCCCCGATAACTGCTCCCTTGAGCTTATCCCGACTCGTGGTGGCACCCAGTACGGCCCCCGCGGCGGCGCCAATGACCGCATCGCGCTTGGTGTTGCGGACCGGCTCCGCCGGCTGACGGGAATACGTTCCACTCGAGCCAGAAGACCTCGAAACGCCGGACGACCGGCGGGTCGTCGTCGCCGGATAGGGCGAGCGCGCCACCGTCTGAATCTGCTGCGGATAGCCATACGGCGCATTTGCCGTTGGATACCCGTAGGGATTCGGAGCATACGGATTCATCCCCTGCTCCGTCGGCGAGGTGAACTGCTGCGGCTGATACGCCTGCGCCTGCGACGCCAGATTGAGGTCATTCTTCAGCGCGTCGTCTGCCGCACTTCCCTTGCTGCCCCCGCACGCGACAAGGCTGAACGCCATCGCCGACGCTGACAGAAGCAGCCACATTCTATTCGCGTGTTTGAACATGTTTCCCCCTTTAGTTCGCCGCGAGACTCCCTGACGGGTGCGGTACGCCCGTGAAAAAGCAGGGGCTGTTCCGGGAGTTAAGGCCAGCACCGTAGGGTTAATGCTGTCGAGTGTCCCACGTGAGGACGCCTCGGTGTCCACGATACAGGATCGGCCGTGAAAGCTGACTGGTCATTGTCAGGCGGCGCTTGCTTGGCGATTTTCACTCATCTCGACCGGAGGGTTCAATGAACCAACGGGCAGTCTCGCATCTGAGCGCTTCGGCGCTCGCCCTTACGCTCAGCCTAACGACGACCTCGCTCGTGGCGGCTCAGCAACCTGCCGCGCCCGCGACGCCCACACCGGAAGTCGGTTCCACGGCGCCCGATTTCGCCATCACCGGCGCTACTCGCTTCGGCGTTCTTCGCGATTCGATTCGGCTCTCGGATTACCGCGGACAGACGGTGGTTCTCGCATTCTTCTTCAAGGCGCGGACAAAGGGCTGAACGATTCAAATGGAGGCGTACCGTGATCAGTACGCCACGCTCTTCAACAATGGAAAGAAGGTTGTGGTGCTCGGAGTGAGCGTCGATCCCGATACGATGCTCGCGAACTGGGCGCGCGAGTCGAGCTTCCCCGTTTTGTTTGGCAGTGATCCGGGCCAGAAAGTTGGAAAGCTGTACGGGTCCACTCGCGGTGAGCTCGATACGCGGAACCTCTTCGTAATCGGTCCAGACGGACGCATCGTCTTCAAACAGGTTCCCGTGAACGTGCTTTCGCAGCAAGAGTACGCGGATCTCGCGAAGGCAGTATCTCGCTCGGTAGGCACGACCGTCACCGGGGCCACAAAGTAGAGTCGTTTCATAGCACGGTTACACTTCGAACCGCCGGTGCGTCTGCCACCGGCGGTTTGGTTTTTTGAAGCGCACGCGCCCGACTCAGATCCGAGCTCTCGTGTCCATTCCCCGCAACTTTCTGATCCAGCTGTATGACGCGGCCGTCGCGGGCGCGGCGACGGGCCCGGTGACGACGCGTGGTGTCGAAGCGCTGGGTATTCCGCGCGAGCGTCCCGTGTGGGTGTTCTCGTTCGGCAAAGCCGCCCACGCGATGGCGGCAGCTGCCGTCGCGACGCTGCAGCGCTCACTCAATCAGATCGTCGGTGGGTTGATCGTCGCACCTAACGAGGCGCGAGCTCCGTACGGCACACTGGCCGTCGCGGTCGGCGACCATCCTGCGCCCCACGCGCGGTCATTCGCCGCGGCTCAGCGCATCGGTGAAATCGCGACCCGCATGAAGAGCGGCGATGTGGGGCTCGTTCTCGTCAGTGGCGGTGCGTCGAGCCTCATCGCTGGTCCACTTCGCGGCATGACCGATGGCGAGGTGACCGAGCTCTTCGAGATCCTCCTTGCGTCAGGCCTCGACATCGGAGCCGTGAACGCGGTTCGCCGGCGCTTCACGCGATGGGGCGGCGGTCGACTTGCCCTCGCGATCTCGCCGGCGGCCGCACATTGCCTCGCCGTCTCCGATGTTCCCGGCGACGATCTCGCGACGATCGGCTCGGGCCCGAGCGTCCCCGATCCCTCGACGGCGGACGACGTGATCGAGATCCTCGAAGACGCGAAGCTCATCGATCGCATACCGAAATCGTTCCGTCGTTATATGGAGGACGTTTCTCGCGGCGCCGAGCCGGAGACGCCAAAAGCGGGACATCCCGCCTTTGCGCACGGCACGGCGCGCGTCATCGCCAACAATCGTGGCGCGCTCGACGCCGCCGCCGAGCGCGCCCGCTCGTTAGGTGCCGCGGCGGTATACGTCGTGGACGCACCGCTCGTCGGCGAGGCCGCGCCCGCGGGTGAGGCCATCGCTCGCTGGCTACTCGAGCTCCGCGCCAAGGGTGCTCCTCCAACCGGGACGCACGCCCCGCGGATCGCCATCTGGGGTGGCGAAACCACGGTAACATTGCGTTCGCAATCCACGCGGCGCTCCACGCCAGTGAACGTCCCGCCTGGCGGGCGCTGCCAGGAGCTTGCCCTCGCGGCTGCGCGTACGCTGCATGAGGCTGGCGAACGCGCCAAAGGCATCGCGCTGTTTGCGGCCGGGACTGATGGCCGCGACGGCACGACCGACGCCGCAGGTGCGCTCGTTGACTCGTCGACGTGGAGCGCCATTCAGAGCGCTGGGCTCGATCCCGCGACGGCGCTCGCGCAACACGCTTCGAACGGCGTGCTCGCGGCAATTAACGCACTCTACGCGCCGGGGCCAACGGGCACGAACGTCATGGACGTCGTCATCGGCATCATCGATAGTCCTTAGCCACTAGCCCCTAGGCCCTAGGCCCTAGCACCTTTCGCGGGCCATGAGAACCGAGCCATTTACCGTTGGCATCATCCAGGATGCCGCGTCGAGTGATCGTCAGGCATCGATCGATGCAACGATCCCGCGCATTCGTGAGGCAGCCGAGCGCGGCGCCCAGATCGTCTGCCTCAAAGAGCTCTTCAACGCACCCTACTTCTGCAAATCGCAGCAATGCGATCGCTTCGATCTCGCCGAGCCGATTCCCGGTCCGACTACCGAAGCGATGCAAAAGATCGCGCGAGAGCTGGCGATCGTTCTGGTCGTCCCGCTGTTCGAGCGGCAGGCGCGCGGGGTGTATCGCAACTCGGCTGCGATCATCGATGCCGACGGATCGCTGCTCGGTGTGTATCGCAAGATGCACATTCCCGACGATCCGCTCTTCAACGAGAAGTACTATTTCACCCCCGGCGACGTGACCGACGATGACCATATCGATCGAATCGCTGAAGTCGCCAAGCAGGCGAGCGGGTTCCGCGTGTGGCACACTCGTTATGCTGATATCGGGGTGCTCATCTGCTGGGATCAGTGGTATCCCGAGGCCGCGCGGATAACGAGTCTTCTGGGGGCCGAGGTATTACTCTATCCAACGGCGATCGGCTGGCATCCCGCGGAAAAGGCCGAGTCCGGCCAGGCGCAGGTCGAGGCATGGCGAACCATTCAGCGGTCGCACGCAATCGCGAATGGAGTCTACGTCGCCTCGCCGAATCGCGTCGGCTTCGAGGCGGAGCCCGGGACAAATGGGCTCGAGTTCTTCGGCCATTCTTTCATCTGCGATCCATTCGGCCGCGTCCTTGCCGAAGCGGATTCGAAGCCGGCTGTACTCGTTGCCAAATGCGATCCTCGTCAGATCGAAGAGACACGACGCAATTGGCCATTCCTCCGCGATCGTCGCATCGACGCGTACGCGCCGATCTTGAGTCGGTACTTGGGGGCGGCATAAGAAACGGTCTGGCAGCCCGAGCGCAGCGAGGGATCTGCACTTTCCGGTATTTCACGTGATTGAAGATTCCACGGGCGGGGGTGTCATCGGTCCAAACGGAGACCTCGACGCGAGCGTCACGAGCGCGCGCCGTATCGACCCGTCACCCGCTCGCGTGAACCGACGAGAGCAACGGTCATCGCGCGCGCCGCGTTCCGCGTTTCACATGCCAGCCGAATGGGCGCCTCACGAGGCGACGTGGATCGCCTGGCCGCATCACGAGCCCGACTGGCCAGGCAAGCTCGCTCCCATTCCATGGGTGTACGCCGAGATCGTCCGCGTTCTTCATGCCTTCGAGCGCGTCGAGATTCTGTGTCACGACGAGGAGGTGCGCTCGGCGGCGGAGACGCATCTTCGTCTCCATGGCGTCCATGGCAATTATCGACTCCACCTCGTACCTAACGATCGAGTCTGGCTGCGCGATTCCGCGCCCACGGCCGTCCTCGATGATCGAGGCAACGTCTCTCTCGTCAACTGGCGCTTCAACGCGTGGGCGAAGTACGACAACTTTGCGCGCGACGCCAAAGTGGGCGAGGCCGTCGCGACAATCACTGAGTTGCCGAGGATCGAGCCTGTCCGACCAGACTCGGGAGAGCGCGTCGTGCTCGAGGGTGGCGCGATCGAGGCAGACGGCGAGGGAACTTTGCTCGTAACCGAGGAATGCCTGTTGTCCGACAGGCAGCAGCGTAACCCGGGGCTTACGCGCGAAGGGTACGAAGCTGTCTTCAATGAATACCTGGGCATTCGACAAACGATCTGGCTGGGCGAGGGCTGCGTGGGCGATGACACGCATGGACACGTCGATGACATCGCGCGCTTTGTCGCACCGGGCATCATCGCGCTCGCGTACGAAGAGGACCCGAGTGATGACGAGAACCACCGCCGCTCCGTGGACAACATGGAGCGTCTCGAGCTCGCCGGTGCCTCCGACGGTGCTTTCAAAGTCGTGAAACTCCCTTTCCCGCGCGCCGTCACGATGCGCGACGAACGCCTGCCGGCGAGCTACGCGAACTTCTACATCGCGAATGGCGTCGTGCTCGTCCCGACGTTCAACGACCCGAGCGATCGGGTCGCGCTCAATACCCTCGCCGCTCTGTTTCCCGATCGCCAAGTCATCGGCATACACGCGGTCGATCTCGTCTGGGGCTTCGGTACGCTGCACTGTCTCACCCAGCAGCAGCCGAGGAAGAAAGGCTAGCGCCTAAGTAGTCGCGCTTTCACCGAGTTGCGCGATTCCAGCTGTCTCGTCTTTCAACGCGGCGATGCAGCCAGCTTTCTCCAGCTTTCGATTGATGCATAAGCGACTGCTCATCGCCGCCTCGGTCGCCTGGTTCGTTCTCGGCTGTCGATCCACGTCGGGCTCACCGATCGTCTTCGGCGCGGCAGGACCGTGGACCGAAGAATACGGTGCCATGAACCGACGCGGCATCGAGCTCGCCCTCGACGAGCTGAACTCCCGCTCGGCGACCACTCCGCGCGTACAGGTGGTCTTCCGCGATGACGGCGGTGACGGCATGCGCGCCGCGGCGATCGCGCAGGAATTCGTCAATCGCCGCGATATCGTCGCGGTCATCGGTCACGTGAATTCTGGCGCGATGGTCGCCGCGGCGCGCGTGTACGATGGCCAGCTGCCCGCCGTCGCAACGACAGCATCCACGCCGGCGCTCAGCGGCATATCGCCATGGACGTTTCGCGTCATCTCCAGCGACTCGACAAACGGTATCGAGATCGCGCGTTTCGTCATGCGAAGGGGACGACGCCGCGCCGCGATTCTCTATGAAAACAACGCCTATGGCCGTGGACTCACCGATGCATTCGTGCGCGGCTTCAAGGGCGAGATTGTGAGCGTCGATCCCATCGCGGAAGGTGGCGCGCAGGACTTTGAGCCCTTCGTCACGTACTTCAAGCGTCAATCGCTCGACGTCGTTTTCGTCGCGGGTACCGGAGCGAGCGGCCTCGCGTTTTTGCGTGAAGCGCGGCGGCAGGCACTTCGCGCCGACTTGGTTGGCGGCGATGGCTGGAGCGTGCTCGCGGCTGACACCGCTCTCGCCGACGGCATCTATGTTGGCGCGCCATTCACCGCAGAGGACGGGCATGCCGATGCGCAACGGTTCGTGGAGAAGTTCCGCAAACGATATGGAATGACGCCGGACGGGAATGCCGCACTCGCCTATGACGCGACGATGCTTCTCGCCGACGTCGCCGGCCGGGCGGGCACGAACCGCGAGCGCGTACGTGACTACCTCGCGCAGCTCGCCGAGCGCGGTGGCTATCGCGGCGTCACCGGAACAATCGCCTTTTCGACGTTAGGCGATCCGATCGGAAAAACCATCGTGATGACGCGAATTCACAATGGTGCACTTACCGTCGAGGAAGGACAGTGAACTTCGCGCCTTTCTCTCGTGCCGTTCGGTTCACGTTCGTGGAGCGCGCGACGGAGGCGACGCAAACGATTCGCGGTCGCCTTTGGATCGGCTCGCTCGTCGTCGTCGCGTTGCTCGTCATCGCCGGCACCGTTGCATGGAGAACGCTGAACGCGATGTCTCATGAGATCGCGGCATCGCTGCGTGACGTGCAGACAGACTCCCGTCTCGCCTCGCAGATGTCGAGTGACGCTGCCAAAACGCTCGAGGCGGGCATGCGCTATCTCGACACGCGAGATCCGGATGCGGAGACGGCGTTCCGTCAGCACGGCTGGAACGCGCACGATATCCAGCGAGCAATCAACGGCCGGCCGGACCGTACGGCAGACGAAGTGGCCACGGTCGCCCTGATCGACTCGAAGCTGTCGGCTATGGAGGTCGGTTATGCACGCGCGCATCGACTCGTCGACATCGGTCGTGTCGATGAAGCGCGTCGGGTGGCCAACAGCGCACAGCGCGACGTCGACGACCTTCTCGGCAACATCGACAAGCTGGGCCTCGTCAAGGCGCAGCGTGTCACCAACGCATCCGTGAGGCTCACCGACGAAACGCGCCAAAGAGCCGCAATGCTGCTCGGATTGATCGTCGGCGCCGTGATCATTGCGCTCGGCGTCGTGATCGTTACGGTCTCATCGATCGGTAAGCCACTGACAATGCTGGTTCATCAAGCGCAGCGACTCAGTGAGGGCGACCTCACCGTTCGCAGTAGCGGCGAGATGCCTGGCGAGTTCGAGATTCTCGCGCATGCGATGAACGAAACCGGCGACTCGCTCGCACGCATCGTTACCATTGCCGCCAAAACCGCGGAAAACGTCGCTACATCCGCTCACGATCTCGCTTCCGTTTCTGAGCAGATCTCTCTCTCCGCCGGACAGATGGCGAGCGCGATGACCGACGTCTCGCATGGTGCGGAGACGCAAGTGCGACAGCTCCGCGCGATCGACGAGACGCTTTCAGCAATCCGTGAGTCCGCCGATGGCGTCCGCTTCCGATCGAGTGAGGTGAATGACCTAGCGCGTGAGATCGAAAGCTCGGCCGCCGAGAAGCGTCAAGAGGTTCAAAAATCGGTGGGCATGCTGCGCGACGTAAAAGCGGGCGTCGAGCGCGCGGCGGCCGAGGTCATCGCGCTCAACTCGACGACGGCTGAGATCCATCGCTTCGTTTCGATGGTCGCGAAGATCGCCGATCAGACGAACCTGCTCGCGCTCAACGCGGCGATCGAAGCCGCGCGCGCGGGCACTCATGGTCGCGGTTTCGCCGTTGTCGCCGACGAAGTGCGCAAGCTTGCCTCGCAGGCGCAACGCGCCGCGGATGACATTCTTCAAGTTACCGAAGTTGTCACGGACCGCGTGAGTGCCGGCGCGCGAGCGATGGAGGTGGGCGCCGCCCGCGTCGTCGAAATCGAGCATCTCTCCGCGACTCTCGAGGCGGCACTCCACAGCATAACGACGGCCGCCGAACGGACGCGCGTCGCCGCCGAGGGCGTCGCCGCTGCCGCCGAAACGAATCTGCGTGCGGTGCACGGCGCGGCGAGTAGCATCGAGAGCATCGCCCGCACCGCCGAGAGCCACGCCACCGCCGCCGAGCAAGTCAACGCATCGACCGAAGAACAGAGCGCCGCTTGCGAGCAAATGAGCTCAGCGAGCAGCGTCCTGCTCGAGGGTTCGACGCAGCTGAAGAAGGTGGTGGGTGTGCTGAGGGTTGCGTAGAGAGTAGAGAGTAGAGAGTAGAGAGTGGTTGTGTCTCCACTACCACTCTCTACTCTCTACTCTCCACTCTCTACTCTCTACTCTCTACTCACTGCTGGCAGCGGCCATTCGGATCCGGTTTCGGCTTATCGACAAGCGGCCGATGATCGAGGTTCCCGACCGTCATCGCCACGTCGTGCACCAGCTGACCCACACGTGCCATGTGCGGATAGTCGATGTACTGCGGCTCGTCGGTGACCTGGTGATAATCGCCGTGCAGCCCCGTGGTGAAAAAGACGACCGGAATGCCTAACCGCGCGTAATTATAGTGGTCGCTGCGGCAATAGATATTCTCGGGGTCACCGTTCGCATCGTACTGATAGTCGAACGTGAATGGCGTCTTCTCCGTCTTGTTCACCTGCTCCACGAGATCGCCGAGCTCCGTCGACAGCCGTCTCGATCCCACGAGTTGCAGATACGTCTCGCTCCCACCGGGAATGTCACTCGCCGAACCACGGCCGACCATGTCCATGTTCAGCTGGGCGACGATCGAGTCCTTCGGCACCGGGAGATGATCCGTCACCCAACGCGAGCCGAGCAAACCCTTCTCTTCGCCGGTATGCCACACGAAGAGCAGTGATCGCTTGGGCCTTTGCGGCGACTTCGCGAACGCCTCGGCAATCTCGAGCAGGGTGACCGATCCCGAGCCGTCATCGTCGGCGCCGTTTCGGATCGAGTCGAGCCTAATGGCATGCGCTTTCCGCAGGCTATCGAAATTGATGTGGATCGCATTCAGCTCGCCCTGCTGCTCCACGGATGGTTGTTGTCCGCGGCGTACCAGCCCATTCACGGCAAACTGCGCCTGCCGGAAGACGTGCAGTGAATCGTGATCTTGCGGTCCGGTGGCAGACACGCCGACGTGATCGTTATGCGCGCCCAGTGCGACATACTCGTTCTTGAGCTTCGCATCCGATCCGGGAATGATTGCAACAACGTTGCGCGCTGGCGCCGGCTCTTCGTCGAACATCAGATGAAGCGTCGCGCTCTTGCCGGCTTGCCCTTTCGCCGCAGACGATGGATCCGCTCCGAGGAGCGTCTGCGCGGCGGCTGGCGTAAGCGTCAACGACACGAAGCCCGGCGGGCTGTTGGGCGGCGGCGTCTTGAGCGTTACCTGACCATCGCGTGGGTGCTCGGCGAGTCGCAACGCCTGCGGCGCGATCTCTTCGATTGTCCCAACGACGGCGGCTCCGCCTCCACGACCGCCGCGGCCGCCGAATCCTCCGCGGCCGGCGCCGCGCTCTGCAGGGAACTGCAGCATCAACTTGCCGCGTGTCTCTTCAGGCGTCAGTGCGGCGCTGCCATCGCCGGCCCGACCACCGAAAACGACATCCACGGTACCGAGTGATGGAAGAGCACCCGTCGGCGCACTCGCAATAAAATCGGTGCCGCCGCGAAGCGTCGTGCTCCCGACTGTTATCGTCGATTTCTCATTAAACGCGCGACGAATCATCGGCACATTTTGAAAGAACGTACCGTCGTCGCCGGCCGGCTTGAGACCGAGGCGCGTGAGCTCACTCGCTATGTACGCCGTCGACATCAAGTGACCGCGCGTTCCCGTCTCGCGACCCATCATCGAGTCGTCGGCGAAGATGTACAGCCGCGTCATCAAATCTT
>DATEGN010000103.1:0-3807 GCA_035280125.1 Gemmatimonadaceae bacterium
GGCATGGCGCCACGGTAAGTATGTATTCATCGCCGACGAGGTCTTCGGCAATTCGGCGGCGGAAGCACTCTTCAAGGGCGAGGTGTCACGCGCTCACGGCCGCCTGCAGGTCATCGACGTGAGCGACGTCGAGCATCCGAAGAGCGTCGCCTGGTACGAGCCGGAATTTGGTGGGGTGCATAACGTGTGGGTCGCCGGCGACACGCTCTACATGGGCGCCTACAACGCTGGCTTTCACGCCTTTGATATCTCCGGCGAGTTACGCGGAGATCTCCGTGCGCAAGGGCGCGAGATGGCGAATCTGTACACTGGGTCTCCGGACGGAAAGAACCCGAACGCAGCGATGGCGTGGGGAACAGTCGTTAAGAACGATCTCGCGTACGTCAATGACGTGAATTCGGGCTTGTGGATCGTTAGGCTGGAGCCAAAGAATCGGGTCGTGCCGTAAGTGCGGTGAGTGGAAGATCGAGCCGAGAAGGGCGCGCCCTTCTCGGCTCGCCCTTCTGCTTTCAGCCTAGTCGCCTGGCCACTCCTTCCCAGTTCACGACATTCCACCACGCCGCGATGTAATCCGGCCTTTTGTTCTGATACTTCAAATAGTACGCGTGTTCCCACACGTCGAGGCCCAGGAGCGCCTTCTTCCCCTCCATGAGAGGATTGTCCTGGTTAGGCGAGCTCGTAATCGAGAGCTTCCCATTCCCTTCGTCGATCAGCCACGCCCAGCCTGAGCCGAATCGCCCCGTCGCGGCGGCGGCGAATTGTTCCTTGAATTTTGCGAAGTCGCCAAATGAGCTCTTGATCGCATCGGCGATCTTTCCCTTCGGCTCGCCCCCTTTCTTGGGGCCCATGATCTCCCAGAACATCGAGTGATTCCAGTGCCCGCCGCCATTGTTGCGGACTGCGGTGCGCACGGTCTCCGGCACGCTATTGATGCCGCGCATCAAATCATCGAGTGATTTCCCCTCGAGCTGCGGCGCCTTCTCGAGCGCCGCGTTCAGATTGTTCACATATGCCAGATGATGCTTGGTGTGATGGATCTCCATCGTCCGCGCGTCGATATGCGGTTCGAGGGCGTCGTACGCGTACGGAAGCGCGGGAAGCGTGAACGGCATTTCTGACTCTCCTTTCGTTCAGACATCCGAAACCGCTCGTCTCCCCGTCGATCGTCCACGACTGCGCAACCAAGCAATGATGCCGGGCAAAAATGAGAGGAAGATCACAGCGAGGATCACGAGCTCAATGTGGTCGCCGATCCCCGGAATGTAGCGTCCCAAGAAATATCCGACGAACAACATCGACCAAATCCACGCCAGACCGCCGACGATGTTGTACAACGTGTACCGGCGGTACTGCATTTGCCCCATACCAGCCACGACAGGAACAAAGGTGCGAACAATGGGCATGAATCGCGCGAGGATGATCGTCTTGCCACCGTGTCGCTCGTAGAACGCATGAGCGCGCTCGAGATGCTTCCGGTTGAACAGCAGCGAATTCTCTCGCGTGAACAGGCGCGGGCCGGTGATCACCCCGATGTAATAGCCAACCGTGTTGCCGAGGATCGAGGCCGCGGAGAGCAGCGCGCCGAGCACGTACACGTTCAGGCTGAAGCTCTGAGGCTGAGAGGCCAGCAATCCCGCCGTGACGAGCAGCGAATCACCGGGCAGGAAAAATCCAACCAGCAGTCCGGTTTCGGCGAAAATGATGAACGTGAGACCGACATAGCCGCCCCATTCGACGAGCTTCTTCGGATCGCCCAGCAGTTGGTGAAGCAGATCGAAAAGTGCGTGCATGTATTTGATCGGGTAGGTTCGCCGTGAGCATCGGAACTTCGACGGGAGCTCGCGTCCGGTCAACTGCACCGGCGTCCGAGGCGCCGCCTCACGACGAGCATGCCTGGCCGAAGGTTATAGAAAATGCGCTCCGACTACCTGTTCCTCCATCGGGATTTTGGTATCGAATTGGGTTCACGGGACGCGCCGAGCGTGCTTTGGAGATCTGCCTTGGAGTGCTTCTCTACGCGCTCGCGGTTGGTTGGGTTTGGTCGCTTTCACATCTTCGCACGCGGGAGGCAGAAGGGAGTGACACGACAACTGCCAGCGCTGCGGCACGCACTGCGGCATCGATTGCGACGGCTCTGACCTCGGCGAACGCACCAACCACCGCGTATCTCACTGACGCTGCCCTCAATGCCCTCTTCGACGAGGCGCGCGGACTGAGCGGCAAGCTGCGCGCACTGATCGACACATCAGCCGCGGGTGTGACGCCAGACTCGCTGCCACCAGGCGCCCAACTGCGCTACACGGCGACTGGCGACGTTACACAAATCGACTCCGAGCCTCAGGGTGCGGGCGTGTGGAGCATCGCGCTCGCGATCGGGAATGCAATTCGTCCAATCACCGACCTGAGCGTGATCACCGAACTGCCGTTCAGCGCCAAGACGAAGGGACGCATCGGCCTCTACTACATCGGTAACTGGCCGGCCGAGTCGAAGCGCGGGAAAGTAGGCCCTTCGAAAGCGCCCGCCGCGAGCTACGCGAATCCCTCGGGCTTTATCGAGGTCACGCCGGAGAACCAGGACACCTACGTCTCCGAGCACTTCAGGCTCCGCGACTTTCTTACCCACGACCAGCCGAACGTCTGGCCGAAGTATCTCGTGCTCCAGATGAAGAACGTCGACAAGCTCGAGCTCGTCTTACAGGACTTGCAATCGCACGGGATCGACATCAGCGGCGTTCGTGTGATGAGCGGCTTCCGAACTCCGCAATACAACGTCCATGGCGGAAACCCGCAGGGACGCGCCGCGCTGAGCCGCCATATGTACGGCGACGCCGCCGATGTCTACATCGATAGCAACCACGACGGCGTGATGGACGACCTCGACCATAACGGACGGATCAACATCAACGACGCAAAGGTCATCCAGGCGGCCGTCGATCGCGTCGAGGCCGCACACCCTGAGCTCGTGGGCGGTGCAGGGATCTATCCTGCCGGGCCCGGGCACGGACCTTTCATTCACATCGATACGCGCGGCTATCGGGCGCGCTGGATCGGAGGACCTGGAGGAGGCTGAACCGTGGAACATCGAAGAACGACCGACCTTGCAGTCGAGGACGAACCAACCGTGGGCGACGGAACGCACGGGAACGGGAAGGCCGCGGAGAATCAGGAGTACGTTCAGGTCATCGCGGGCATTCGCGCGACCGATATCGAGCCGTACACGGGACTGCGCTATCTCTCGAAGCTGTTCCGCTTCATGGCGATCATCGTGCTGCTCCTCGCGGTCGCTGAGGTGGCGACGGGACTCTATGCCCAAGGCGCGGCGGCAATACCGACATTGCTCGGCGAGATCAGCCGACTCATCGTCATCGCGGGTGTCCTGTGGGGCACCGGCGATCTTGCGCATCTGCTCATCGATGTCGGACACGATGTTCGCGCGGGACGGGTGCTTCTCGCGCGGCAGACGTACCATCTCACGAAGGGCGAGGTGCGCGACCGAGCGATAATGGTAGAACGCCCGGTGGCGCTGGAGCGCGCGCAGAACGAAGCTCCCCCTCCGGGTGGTCCGCCCATCCCTTGACGATCTACACGATCGGACACTCGACGCGCTCGCTCGACGACTTCCTCGCATTGCTCGAGCGTTCGCGGATTGAGTGTTTGATCGACGTCAGAGCGTTTCCGGGATCGCGCCGGCATCCGCAATTCAATAAGGAAGCGCTGGCGCGCAGCCTCGGCGAGCACGGCATCGCGTACCTGCACATGCCCACGTTAGGCGATCGTCGGCGCGCGCGTCCCGACGCCCGGCCAACC
>DATEGN010000104.1:0-2358 GCA_035280125.1 Gemmatimonadaceae bacterium
CGGCCTTCTGCTGCGTCGCGTGCTGCTGATGCCGCGGGCACGGCAAGCGTTCCCTGCACCGAGGCGCACGCCGCAAGAGCAGCAACTCGAGAAGGTCGCTCCGCGCGAGGTGCTCGAGAGTCCGTATGGTGTTGCCCTTCGCCGCGCAGTGGAAGACCGCGCCGCGATTCTGGAAATCGCCGCAAAGCTGCCGAAGGAAGACCGCGCGCAGCTGAAGGAGCTGGAGCCGACGGCGAACGCTCTGGTCGAGCGTGTTTCGAGACTCGCCCAGATGGTGCACCGGCTCGATCAGAGCATCGATCCCCGACTCGCCGACGAGATCGCGGCTCGTATTGCTACGATGCCGCGTGAGGGCGCATCGCCGGAGAGCGATCGCCAGCTTTCCCTCCTTCGCCGACAACGCCTCACGTTGGACGAGCTCGTTCAGCGGCGCCTAACGCTCACACGACAAATTGACAACGCGGCATTGGCCCTCGGTAATCTCCGTCTCGATTTGATCAAGCTTCGATCATCCGGGCTTCAGTCGGCGATGTCGGACGTATCGATGGCGACGCAGGAGGCGCGAGCGCTGTCGCGCGAGATCAGTGCGGTGCTCGAGGCGGCGGCCGAGTTGGAGAAACTGTAAAACGGTGGACGGGGAATTCGGAACGAAGTGTCTATGGGATTACGTGCAGATTCCTCGCTGCGCTCGGAGCGACAACCATGGGCTCTTCAGGAATTTCCGGGAATTGTCCGCGACGGGGCCGCCTGGAGAGTCCAGCCAAGCGTGTCTGCGACCCGATAAATCCCGGAATTCCCGGCAGAACCCAACCACTCCATTCAGGTCCCCCGTCTCTATTCTCGCTCCTCGTACTGCTCCTTCAACGACGCCACGACATTCGGATCCGCCAACGTTGTCGTATCGCCTAACGTGCGACCTTCGGCGATGTCGCGCAGCAGCCGCCGCATGATTTTTCCTGAGCGCGTCTTCGGCAAATCCGCGCTGAAGAGAATGTCGTCTGGGCGTGCAATCGCGCCAATTTTCTCGGCGACAAAGTTGCGGAGCTCTTCTCGCAGCTCGTGACTGGGCTTGAATCCCTCGCGCAGTGTCACGAACGCGGCGAGCGCTTGCCCCTTCAGCTCGTGCGTCCTGCCGACCACAGCGGCCTCGGCGACAGCGGGATGTTCAACGAGCGCTGACTCCACCTCCATCGTCCCGATGCGGTGACCGGCGACGTTGAGGACATCATCAACTCGGCCAAGAATCCAGTAGTAGCCATCCTCGTCCCGTTTGGCGCCGTCCCCGGGGAAGTAGAGGTCGGGACGGCCCGGCCACTTCGAGAAATAGGTTTGCACATACCGTTCGTCGTCGCCCCAGATCGTCCGCAACATCGAGGGCCATGGTCTCGTGAGCGCGAGCAGACCGCCGCCGACTGGTATCACCTTGCCGTTCGAGTCGAGAAGCTCCGCGGAGAAGCCAGGCAATGGAATCGTCGCGCTGCCCGGTTTGGTCTCCGTGATGCCAGGGAGGGGTGAGATGGCAATCGCGCCTGTCTCCGTTTGCCACCACGTGTCCACGATCGGACAGCGACTGCCGCCGATGTGTTCCTGATACCACATCCAGGCCTCGGGATTGATCGGCTCACCGACGGAGCCGAGTAGGCGCAGCTGCGAAAGGTCGTGCTTCGCGGGCCACTGGTCACCCCATTTCATGAACGCGCGAATTGCAGTTGGCGCGGTGTAGAGAATCGTCACGCCGTGCCGCTCGCAGATGTCCCAGAAGCGATCCTTCTCCGGCCAGTCCGGCGCTCCTTCGTACATCACACACGTCGCGCCGTTCGCGAGCGGCCCGTACACAACGTACGAGTGTCCCGTAACCCAGCCGATGTCAGCGGTGCACCAGAATACATCATCTTCCTTGAGATCGAAGACGATGCGCGTCGTCGTCGCGCAGCCGACGAGATAGCCGCCGGTGGTGTGGACGATACCCTTTGGTTTGCCCGTGGTCCCCGAGGTATAGAGGATGTATAACACGTCCTCTGCTTCCATCTTCGCGGGCTCGCACTTGGCGGATGCATCGGCCATCAGGCGATGCCACCAGTGATCGCGTCCCTCGCGCATCGTTGCGAATGCTTCGTCGCCCGAAGCGCCGGGCCGGCGCTGTACGACGACAACATGCTCGATCGACATGCACTCCTCGAGTGCTTTGTCCGCGTTTCGCTTGAGCGGGACGGTCTGACCGCGGCGATAGCCGCCGTCGGCGGTGATCAGAACCCGTGCCTTCGCATCATTGATGCGGTCGCGTAACGATTCGGGCGAGAATCCTCCGAACACGACGGAGTGAATGGCGCCGATGCGTGTGCACGCGAGCATAGCGAT
>DATEGN010000105.1:0-7017 GCA_035280125.1 Gemmatimonadaceae bacterium
CACATTGCCGCGTACTAATTCGCGCTTTTCCGTCAGGCGATTGACCTCCTCTGTGAGACGAACCTCTCGCCCAGACAGTGAGTGGTTCCACACCACGAGCATGTCTCCGTTCGAGTGAGCGCTTGGCGCCGATGCACAGTGATGGGAGTCCCAACGGTTCCGCTATTGGACCAAAGCGACCTCACGCCGCTTGCGTGCGGCACGCGGCGCCATGCCCGAAGCCCGCGCAAACAGACAAATAATTCCGCCGAACACGATCGGAGCTCGGCCTCCAGCAAAGTCCGCGAGCCATCCGCAGAGTGGTCCGCCCAGAGGGTGAGTTCTCGACTCTCTACCCTCGTCCCGTTCTCGGCCATGACACTAGCGTTCGCACCGTCGCGCTGATAAACCAAGAGAGAGCAAGGTCGAGGGTAAACCAACAACATCGTGATATGCTCAACGACCGACGTGGGGCGTCAATCGTTCGCGGCTACGCCACAGACTTTGCACGCGGTCTGCGCTCCTCTGTCGCGCACCGAGCGGTGCTCGTGGTGTCGGCGACATCGATCGCGCTTGGCATTGCCTCGCCGACGACCATTTTCAGCATCGTTCATGGTCTATCACGCGACCTCCCGTTCGTCGAGGGCGATCGCATCGTGTACGTGACGCAAGCAAATACCAGAACTGGTGAGCGCGATCTCGGCCTCACTCAGCCCGTCCTCAGCGCGTTGGTCCATCAACAACGATCGCTCGAAGAGCTTGCAGCATACGTTGACGGGTCAGTCAGTCTGGTCGTGGCCGGCACGGCGGCCGAACGATACGAGGGCGCGCGCATCTCGCCATCGACGCTCACGACTTTGCGCATTCGTCCTGAGATAGGCAGGGCATTCACGGCGCAGGACGCGCGAGGGCGACGCGACGTCGCCATGATCAGCGACGCGCTCTGGCGCCGCCGCTTCGGGGGCGATCCCAGTCTGCTCGGGCAATCCGTGCGCGTGAACGGCCGACTTACGAGCATCATTGGCATTCTTCCGCCGGGGTTCGCTTTTCCGCTGAAGGACGATATCTGGCAGCCGCTCGATCTCGACTCTGCCGCAGCGGCCGGCGCAACGGTGCAGGTCTTCGGTCGGCTGCGTCGAGGTCTAACGGTTAGTCGCGCTGATGCCGAGTTTGCCGCCCTGACGACACGAGTCATTCGCGATCCGGCGCATCCCAATCTGCGCGTCGTGACGCGGGTTGTGCCGTTCAAGGAAAGTCAACTCGAGCCGTCGGATTTCCTGCTGTTTCGCGCGATGGTGCTCGTGGTCTCATTGGTACTTCTGGTCGCATGCGCCAACGTCGCGAATGTGCTTCTCGCACACGTGACGGCGAGGAGCCACCTGTATTCGGTCAAGGCCGCGTTAGGCGCGACGCGTAGTGCGGTGATTCGGGAGCTGCTCGGCGAAACTGCCGTCATCGCTTTCAGCGGAGGCGCCGTGGGCCTGGGCCTTGCCACGGCCGCGATCCACTGGTTCAACCTCAGCGTGAGCGATGCACTGCCATCCTTCTGGATGACGGTTTCGATCGATGCGGGCGTCTTTGCATTTGTTCTCAGCCTCGTGATCATCGCCACGATCGTGGCTGGACTGGTGCCGGCGCTGTACGCATCGCGCAGCGATCCCGCGGCGGCGCTTCGAGAGCATGCCGCGGGAGTGTGGAAGCGGTCGACCACGCGCGCAATGCGGCTGTTGCTCGCGATCGAGGTCGCGGTGTCATTTGCACTCCTCGTTATCGCCGGCGTGATGACCAAGGGAGCTTTGAGAGGAAATCGAATCGATGTCCAGGTCGATCCAACTTCGCTGTTGACCGCCCGTCTCGATCTCGACGTGATTGGTGACGATGCAACACGAGCGCAGATAGCGTCGAAGCTTGTTGCGACTGCGCCAGCGACGAAGGGGCTCGCCGGACTCGCGTTCACGACGGTGCTGCCCGGACTGAGCGGCGCACCAATTCCCATCGCGATGAACGGAGTGACGACCTTGCGCGAGGAGGATCGCTCGCGTACGCGCATCGCGATGGTCTCGCCACTGTACTTCGACGTGTTACGGGTCCGCGCGGTTCAGGGGAGAGTGCTCCGCGCGAGCGACGACACGTCCGGTATGCGCGTCGCTGTCGCCAATCAAACCTTCGTCCGCACACATCTCGCGTCAGCCTCGCCGGTTGGTTCACGTGTGCAACTGCTTATGGGTCGCGACACGTCCTGGCTCACAATCATAGGTGTTGTGCCCGACATCGTGACCGTCAGTGCTGATCCAACTTCCGCCGAGCTGCTCATCGTACCGCAAGCGCAGCATCCGTTAGGCAGCGTCTCGGTTCTTGCCACAGGGCCCGGGGGCGCCTCGGCGGTTGCGCGAGCCATTGCCGATTTGGTTCGCGAGGTGTCGCCCGATGTCCCGCTGCGGCGTCTGCGAACTCTCAATGACGCGATTATGGAATCCCGACGAACCTCGTGGTCGCTCGCCGATGTCTTCGCCGAGTGCGGCCTCGCCGGTTTGATTCTCACGGCAGTTGGCGTGTACGGGGTAACGGAAACGATGTCGCGCCGCCGGCAACGGGAGCTCGCCATCCGGCGCGCGCTCGGGGCGTCCCGACGGAGCGTCGTCGGGCTGGTCGCGCGCGAAGTCGCCCTGCCGCTCGGCGTTGGCCTCGCCAGTGGTGGCATGGCGGCGCTCGGTCTCGGGCCGTTACTGGATGGCTTGCTCTTCGGCGAAAGTCCGCATGATCCGATCGTATTCGGAATTGTCGGTTCGCTCATCGCTGGAGCGATGGTGCTGGCGACGATTCGCCCGGCAACCGTGGTCATGAGAACTTCCTTGGTGCAAACGCTGCGCGGGTGACGACTCAGAGCCGTCGCAAGAGTCGATAGGTGAACTCGAGTTGACCGTAGAAGGCGTGCACGCCGATGCGCTCGTTGAGCCCGTGCGCACGGTTGTCTTCGTCGATCGTCGGATCGGCGAAGAGCCCGCTCACGCCGTACACGGGAAACCCCGCATTCCGCAGGAACAGGCCATCGGTCGCGCCCGTTTCCATATCCGGCACGATGGGCAGCGTTCCCCACAACGAGGTTACGACTTGCTGAATCTCGCGCTCGACGGCCGGCGGTAGTGGAGAGGGCGGGCTTGCGATTGCGGCGCGAAGCGCCGTCACGGCGATCGACGTATCACCAATGACGCGCCGAATCGTCGCCTCGACATCGGCTGGATCCGTTCCGGGAAGCATCCGACAGTTCACCGTCGCCTGCGCCGCCTGCGGCAGCGCGTTCTCCGCGTGACCGCCCTGCAGCAGTGTTGCGACGCACGTCGTTCGGAGCTGCGCGTTGTAAAACGCGGACCGCGCGGCGAGTTGCGCAGCGGCGGTGCTGTCTGGGGCCTCTGCCGCGCTCACCGCCCGCATCTCGACAGCGACGCTGGGCTCACCGACCAGCGATGCGGTTTGCGCGAAGTACGCGCGGGTGACGGCATTAGTACGCGTTGGAAAGTCGTACGATGACAGATGCTCGAGCGCGCGCGCCAGAGCGTAGATCGCATTGTCCTTACGGGGCAAGGAGCTGTGGCCGCCAGGATTCCTGGCCGTTAGGCGGAGCGAGTAGAAGACCTTTTCTGCCGCCTGTACGTCGAACGCCATGGGCTTGCCGTTGCGCAACTCGCCACCACCCGCATCGGCATTGAGCACATACTGAACGTTCGCGAGTGGAACGCCCGCCAGAGACCTATGATTCGCCAGTAGCCATTCGATGCCGTTGTAGCCGCCGCCCCCTTCCTCGCCGGCGGTGAGGGCGAGGACGTAGTCGCCGTCTGGAACGACGCCTTCCTGTTTCATGCGGAGAAGGGCAGCGACCCACGCGGCATCGCCATCTTTCATGTCGAGCGTACCGCGGCCGTAGAAATAGCCGTTTTCCTCGATGAGAGTGAACGGGTTACGCGCCCAGTCGGATGGCCGCGCCTCGACAACGTCGAGATGTCCGATCAACAGAATCGGCCGCCGCTTGCCGGAGCCGCGGTAACGGACGACGAGATTCTTGTCTTTGCTGTCGCTGCCCGTGTCAGGTCCGACGACTTCGATGTCGCTCGGCGCGAACCCGGCCGCACGAAAGCGCGCCGCGAGCAGTTCGGCGGCTTTCGTCGTGCTCCCGATGGAATGCTCCGTATTCGTTTCTACGAGCTCACGGAGAATGTCTCGGCCTAGCCGCTGATAGGGCGTGAGCGGCTGCTGGGCGGCAAGAAGGGGAAGGGCAGCGAGTTGAGCGAGCACTGCAAAGGCAAAGGCTCTCATGGTGGAGAGTGGAGAGTGGAGGGGACTGTACAACGGCGCGTCGAGAATAGCGCGTCGCGAGCGGCGCGTCGAGAGAATCGCGAGAAATGACGTTCCCAGGGATGACATCACATCTCTGACGCTTCGCTGAGTCTCTGCTCGACACGCGAGTCACAAGCTTGCGGCGCCGTCGCACTCGCGATACTGAAGTGCTAACGAAAATCGCCGCTGCACTCCGAACATGGACCGCTCTATGCACACGCGCCTCGACCCTGCTATACCAGTCGAATCATTGTTATCGGAGGTGCAGTATGAAGTGGCAGCAGCAGGTAGTGGCGTTTTTCGCCGTGGTTGGCTTAGGTGCCTGTAGTGAGGCTCCCACCGCACCGTCACCACGGGCTGTACCGAGTCCGTCGATGCAGTCAGGACTCGGTGGCACCGGCATCGCGGTCAACGTCGTTCCCACCGTCACGCTCCCATTGGGACTCGGCGGATCGATCAACATCAATCAAGCCGTGATAACGCACTTTGCTCTGATCGAGAACACGGTAGGACAAATCGTTGGGCTCGATGTTACAGGAACGCTTTCTGGAACCGCGGTGAACGTTCTTGGTGGTATTGTGGGCGTGAGCGCAGATCCTTTCACAGCCGAGGCGAGTATTACGAGCTCGGGACCAGGTCAGTGTACGCTGGTCACACTCGATCTATCGAGTCTCAACTTGAATGTCCTGGGACTCGTCAACGGTACCTTGCCTCTCAATGTCACGGCGAAGGGGTCCGGCGCAGTCGGCAGCTTGCTGTGCAACTTGGGCGGTGCGCTCAGCGGGCTCGCATCTGGCGGCACCGCAAGCTCGAGCGCCCAAAGCATCGTGAATTCGCTCAACGCACAGATCGGCGGCTGACCTGCTGATCTCCACGACTTAGCGATCGTCCTCCTTTCAGTAGCGCCGCCTCGTCACTCGGTCTGAAGAGTCCGGAGTCGACGAGCGGCGCTCCTTACTGAAGGAAAGCGTCGCCTATCGTTAGGCAGGCGGATCATTGTACCGACGACGCGGCGTGTCCGGCGTGAGTCTCGCGATCGGACGCGGTTCTGCGTGCCGCAGGAGATCGATCAGTGAATCGTCTGGCAGGTCGGGCCAATCGCCGGGATATCGCACGAGATCGATTGTGCGCGCACCGGCCGTGAACCTGAGTACCGGCCCGACGGCACTGTCGGAATGCGGCGCGATCGCGGCACTCCAGACTCTGCCACCCGGGTATCGAAACGTTCTCACGACGCTGAGATCGGTCAAATCCGCCGCGTCGTGGGTGGCATCATCGACCTCAATCGTCGGGGCCGCTGCTCGTAAGACTTCTCTATCGATTGTCACTTCCGTCGAGCGCCTTCGCCGTCTCACCGGCTCCGACTGCGCGAGCAGAGAGCGTAGCGTCGATTCGTCAGCGCTGTCCCAGTTGAGAGGAAATGGGCAGAGCCGCCTTTTCTCGTCACCCGACGTCGTCTCGAATACGAGCCAGCCGAGCTGGTAGCAGTCGGCGAGATAATCTTCCGCGCGCGTGATGGGGTGGATCGACTCGGGAAGAATGCACCACACTCGCCACGTCTTGCCTTGTTGATCGACGAATTCTCGGACTGCCATCGTCGCGCTCGCACACGGGTTTAACCTTTTGTTTCCGGTGAGAGCACCTGACGCAACTGGCATGCTCGGGAGCGACCTCGACGCCAGTTGCCAATCACAAATCCTCGAATGATCGAGGTCGTGTCGAGATTCACTGCACGGGCGGACCCGGCGGTAGCTCGGCTCGCTCGGTTTTGGGCTTCCGTTGCGGGGCGTTGATCGCTTGCTGAAGCAGCTGACATAGCTCCGGCTCCTTCAAGTCAGTCCAGTCCGCTGGCTGTCCGAGCAGTCGACGGCGCGCGGTACTTTCCAGTGCCTCGAAGCAAATCCACCCCTTGTGAAACTCGCCGAGGTATCGCTCAGCGGTCCGTCCAGGCCGAGCCTGCCCGGGCGTCACGGGCCACGCGCGCCACAGCTGACCGTCGGCATCGCGAAACTCGCGCACCTTGGCCGCCGGTTCGTTAGGCGACACGGAAGGTGTTTCGGCTCGCCCTTCGGACTCGCGTCGCTCGATGTGACGGCGGAGGGTGATCGTCTGCTCTGCCGCAACCGCGGCGGCAAGCAACGAGTCCTCGAGGCGGCGGATTTCTGACGTGCTTTCCGTCGAGATGCCGCTTGCTTCCGCCTCGCACGCGTCACGCAGGCGATTTCGCAATTCCGCCTCGACATCGCGTAGGACCGGTTCGAGAGCGTCGTTCCCGGACTTTCCGCCGGATGAAGGCGATTTCATTCTCCCGCCTCGGCCGTGTGATGGTAACTCGACTGTGCAACCAGCGTACCGAGGTGCCATTAACCGTCGCCGTACGGCGAGGAAGACGGCAAGTCAGGAGTCGCACGATGTTGACGTCCGGCGCGCGTGCGCGTATGTCGCTGGAATGACGACAGCGACGAATGACGACCTCGCGCGTTGGCGCGCGACTCTTCCTGACGAATGGACGCGAGGCGTCGATCAGCTCACAATCGAGAGAGCGTACGCCGCGTATCAGTCGCCAGCGCGACACTATCACACGTGGAATCATGTCATCGCGTGCACGGAGCAATTGCGCACCGTGCCGTGCGAGCGTCCGCGCGTGATATTTCTGGCGCTGCTCTTTCACGACGCGGTCTATGTTGCCGGGCGGAGTGACAACGA
>DATEGN010000106.1:0-9412 GCA_035280125.1 Gemmatimonadaceae bacterium
GACGTACGCCTTCGTCTTGGTGTTCGCGAACTTCGGGATCGCGATCGCGGCCAGAATGCCGATGATGACGACCACGATCAGTAGCTCGATGAGCGTGAAGCCCTTTCGAGCATTTTTGAGTGTCAGCATGGTGGGTTTGCCGGAGAAAAGGTGGGTGGGCTCTTTCTCTCAGGCCGGTGCCTCGTCGCAACGAGCCATGAGAGGTAGTCCCCACTTCCTATAAAGCACCGCCGATTCCACGTGGCGCCCATGTACCCATGTAGTTGCAGCTACGGCTTCTCCGGAAAACATATGTGTGTACATCTATTACACTGCTTGCCGCAACGTGCACGATCCGTCGCCAACTGCGACAGTCGGCGAACGAGCCCGAGACGATGGCCTAACAACGCGTGACTAGCGCGCCGAGGGCCGCGTGATTCGCCAAACGACTCGGCCGGACAATGGATCGCCGACGAGGCGGCCGCCTTCGACGCGCAACGTCTGCACGTCGCCGTTAGGCAGCGCGAAAAGACCACTTGCCGGTCGATCGTCCGTACTGAAAACGCGTAGCTCGACGTGTCGCCAATCGATCGATGACGTGCTCTGCGCGATGGCGACATGTGGCAGAACGGTGTGGTCTCGCACGAGCAGAACGATCGGGATCGCACTCGATTCGATCTCGTGCCACCGGGCGCCAGGATACGCTTTGCCGGTTTGATAATCGATCCACGAGCCCGGGGGGAGGTAGAGGCGCCGACGAGTCGACTCGGAGAACATCGGAGCCACGAGGAGGTCCGACCCGAAGAGGTACTCGTCCTCCACGAGCCAGGAGGTCGGATCGTCCGGATACTCGAAGAACAGCGCGCGCAACATCGGCCAGCCGTGCGCCGCCGATTCCTTTGCCTGCGCCCAGACGTAGGGCATCAGCGCGTACTTCAGCTCGACGGTGCGACGAAAGTCGTCCACAAAGGCCGAGTCGTACGTCCACGGCTCACGCGGCGGAGCGCCATGGCTGCGCGTGTGCGACGTGAGGACGCCGAAGGCCAACCAACGACGGTAGAGCTCACGCGGCGCCCGGTTCAAAAAGCCGCCAACGTCGTGGCTCCAGAAGGTAAACCCCGAGAGACCTAACGAGAGACCGGCCCGGAGCTCGGCAGCCATGGCCTGATCGGTGTTCTCGGCGTCGCCGCCCCAGTGCACCGGGTATCGCTGACTCCCCGCCCACGCGCTGCGCGCCCAGATGATTCCTTCGCTCGCGCCATGCACTTCGCGCGTTACCTGCGTCACCGCTTCCTGATAGCGCAGGGGATACAGATTGTGCTCGTACCAGCCGGTGCGTCCGGAATGATAGGTCCCGCTCAGCGGTGCGCCTTCGCCGAAATCGGCTTTGATGGCGCCCACACCCATCGCGAGGAGTCCCTTCAGCTTTTGTTGATACCACCGAACGGCCGCGGGATTGCTCATGTCGAGCACCGCGTCTTCGGCCGGCAGGTGCCCGCCATCGTTATGCACGACGTAGCCGCTGTCCACGAGCTCACGCCAAAGGGCGTTCTTCGGCGTGAAATACGTGTATTGCCAGAGACTCACGTGAAAGCCCTGCGCCGCCAGGTCATGGATCATGCGCCCCGGATCAGTGAAACGTGACCGCGAAAATTGAAAGTCGCCACGCCAATCGGTCTCGAACCAGCCCGTGTCGAGGTGCAGCACGTCGGCCGGGACGCGATACTGCCGGAGCTTGGCGGCGACGTCGCGCACCTGTGCTTCGGAGTTGTACGTGATGCGACTCATCCAGAAGCCGAACGACCAGAGCGGAGGTACTGGACTGCGTCCGGTGAGCGCGGTGTACTCCGAGACAACGTCTTTCGGTGATCCGAGAAAGACAAATAGATCCAGGAGCTCATCCCCACTGTAGATCGTCTGATGCGCGTCGAACTCCGCGCCGACGTCGAACGTGACTGGCGCGGTCGTGTGCACGAACATCCCGTAGCCATTGCTGCTGAGGAAGAACGGAATGGCCTTGTATTGCAGCGGACTCTGCGCACCCATCGCGTCGCGCAAGAACGCCACGACTCGCTGACCGCGCTTATCGAGTCGCGTAAACGACTCGCCGAATCCATAAATCTTTTCGTCCGCGGTGAGCTCGAACGTCGCGGCCGCGCTACGGCCGACGTCGCGGGATCGGCGCAGGAAAGAAAACGGGATGTATGTCGTCAACGAGGGCGGCTCGTTGAAACGTTGCGTGCGCGTGAGCAGATGACCGGCGTGATCATAGAGCTCGATCGACCACGGGTTCTTGACCATCCGCACGCTGCCGAAGGCGCTCCGATAGGTGACGATGCTGTCGCTCGATTCGATCCGCCATGAAGTGTCCACGGGCACCGCAGCCGCGAGCATCAACGACGGCGTGCTCTCGAGATCCGCGAGCGGCACGTCGCGCGTGGCGAAGCGAAGACGCACCGTGCGCGGACTGACGAAGTCGATCGCAAATGGAAGCACGGGATCGCGATCGTACTCCGTTTGCGGGAACTCGTTCGATGGCGCGCGCGCGAAATTGCGATCGATTTTCTGAAAGCTGAAGCTCGGCTGGCGGACATAGCGATCCCACTGTAATGCGCCACGCCCGGTACGCGGGTCGAAGCGAATCACGCGACTCGCCGCGAAGAGCACTTGTTCGGGTTTCTGAAACTCGGCGCCGGCGTCGATCACGTCACCGAGCTGCTGGCCGCGCGCGACGCGAGCCAGCGACACCGTCGCCGTGACGGCGAGGGCCATCGACGCGAGACGTGCAGACGTGAAATATGGGTTCATGGCGCCGAGAATCTGCACCCGTTCGGCCGTTGAAGGGAGAGTGTGCGCGGGTGTTCCGCTATCGGCCTTTGCCCTCCAGTATTCACCTCTCTTCACAGCCCAATGTCGCGATGCCCCTCAATCGGAAGCTTCGATTTGGAATGGTTGGTGGCGGTCCCGGTGCATTCATCGGTGCGGTGCACCGTCGTGCAGCGACGCTCGATGGGTTGGCAACACTCGTCGCCGGCGCATTCTCCTCTGACGGGAAGAAATCCCGGGCACAGGGCCGGGACCTTCATCTCGATCCAAACCGAGTCTACGACAGCTACGAAGAGATGGCCGCGCGCGAAGCAGCCCTTCCCGCGGGCGAGCGCATCGACTTCGTCTCGATCGTCACGCCAAACCACGTGCACTTCCCGATTGCGAGAGCTTTCATCGAGCGCGGTATCCACGTGATCTGCGACAAGCCAATGACGACGACGCTCGCCGACGCGGAAGCACTGTGCCGGCTCGTGCGCTCTCACGACGTGGTGTTCGCGCTCACACACAATTACAGCGGCTATCCACTCGTGAAGCAGGCTCGCACACTGGTGCGAGCGGGACAGATTGGACGCATCCGCAAAGTCGTGGCGGAGTACTCGCAGGGCTGGCTGTCGACGTTGCTCGAAGCGACGGGGCAGAAGCAGGCAGACTGGCGCACCGATCCGTCGCGCGCTGGAGCCGGCGCGTTGGGAGACATCGGCTCACATGCCGAGCACCTGGCGCGCTACGTCACCGGGCTCGAGATCGGTCAGCTCTGCGCGGACGTGAGCACCTTCGTCGAGGGCCGTCGCCTCGATGATGATGCCAACATCCTCGTTAGGTATCGCGGCGGGGCCAAGGGACTGGTTTTTTGCTCGCAGGTTTCGTTGGGCGAGGAGAACCGTCTCAGCCTGCGCGTCTATGGCACCGCGGGCTCCCTCGAGTGGCATCAGCAGGAGCCGAACGTGCTCTTCGTGCGGCACGCTGACGCGCCAATGCAAGTGTACAAACCCGGTCATCCTTTTCTCTCGCCGGAGGCGCAGCACGCGACGCGACTTCCGTCGGGACATCCCGAAGCGTTCCTCGAGGCCTTCGCCAACGTCTATGCGAATGCCATGCGCGTAATCGGTGCTCGGCTCGCCGGAGAAACGCCGGATCCCCTGGATCTCGACTTCCCAACGGTGGAAGATGGGCTCGCCGGAGTCCGTTTTATTCTGGGCGCTGTCAAAAGCGGACAGCGTGCCGACTGGGTCGAGTTGAGCACATTTTGAACACTTCCCCTCCCGACGATCAATGACGCGACCCGTGACGTTGTTCACCGGCCAATGGGCCGATATGCCGTTGGAAACTCTTGCGAAGAAGGCAAGCGACTGGGGCTATGATGGTCTCGAGCTCGCGTGTTGGGGCGACCACTTCGATGTCGAGCGTGCGTTGGCCGACGACCGCTACTGCGAAGGACGACGAGCGCTGCTCACGCGGCATGGTCTACAGGTGTTCGCGATCGCGAATCACCTGGTCGGTCAAGCCGTGTGTGACCGAATTGACGAGCGGCATCGGAGCATTTTACCGCCGCGCGTCTGGGGCGATGGCCGACCCGACGCCGTGCAGCAGCGGGCAGCCGAGGAGATGAAAAACACCGCCCGCGCGGCGGCTCGTCTCGGAGTGCCCGTCGTCAACGGATTCACCGGCTCCTCGATCTGGCATCTCGTGTACAGCTTTCCGCCCGTGTCAGCCGAAATGATCGGGGCCGGCTATCGTGATTTCGCCGATCGCTGGCGCCCGATTCTCGATGCATTCCGCGACGCCGGCGCCCGCTTCGCGCTCGAAGTACATCCGACCGAGATCGCGTTCGACATTTCGTCGGCAGTGCGCGCCTTGAATGCGGTCGACGATCATCCGGCGTTCGGCTTCAACTACGACCCGAGCCATTTCGGCTACCAGGGCGTGGACTACGTCGCTTTCATCGAGCGGTTCGGCGATCGAATCTTCCACGCCCACATGAAGGACGTATGGTGGTCGAGCACACCAAAGCGTTCGGGCGTGTTCGGCGGTCATCTCGAGTTCGGACACCGCGATCGCGCATGGGATTTTCGTTCGATCGGGCGCGGACGAATCGATTTCGAGGAAGTCATCCGCGCGCTCAACCGCGTCGGCTACGAGGGCCCGCTTTCCGTCGAGTGGGAAGACGTCGGAATGGAGCGCGAGTTCGGAGCCCGCGAGGCGTGCGAACGGATCAAGGCGTTCGACTTCGCAGCATCCAATGTGGCGTTCGATGCGGCGTTTGCTCGAAAATCTTAGAAGGGCGAAGTGCTAGAGGAGCGAGCCGAAAAGGGCGAGCCGAGAAGAACGAGCCGAAAAGAGCGAGCCGAGAAAGCCGAGCCGAGAAGAGCGGCAGAAGAGCGAGGCAATGCTCGAGGCGTGATGGGAAGCGGAACTCAGGCACTCTTCCGAACGAATCAAGGCGTTCGACTTCGCAGCATCTAATGTGGCGTTCGATGCGGCGTTTGCTCGAAAATCTTAGAAGGGCGAACTGCTAGAGGAGCGAGCCGAAAAGGGCGAGCCGAGAAGAACGAGCCGAGAAGAACGAGCCGAAAAGAGCGAGCCGAGAAGAACGGCAGAAGAGCGAGGCAGTGCTCAGAGCGGATGGTGTGTGGCGTTAGAGGTGAAGCGGCGCAGGCAGGCCCTCTTGCCACCGCTAACCTTTCCGCTGCGAGATGAGCCCTGCGAGCATCTTGCTGATCACCACGGAGCGGTTCCACTCGCGGTAGAACTCCTTCTTCGAGATCAGGGCGCTGTTGATGCACTCCCGGAGGCCCTCCTGGGCCTCCTCGAGAGAGCCGTTGGCCATCCAGAGGAACCGAACTTGGTCGGCCGGGGTGCCACGGCCCAAGCCCTCGGAGATATTCGAAGCGACCGAGCGCACCGCATCCGCCAATTGCGCCTTCAAGTCTGACGAGGCAAGCCGCGGCATGCGTCGCACCAGCAAGAGCACGCGATCTCTGAATTCGCGCGCCGCCTGCAGAACCTTGAGACCATCGCGTTCGGGCATGTGCGACGCTAGGCGCGCACGCTGCTCTCACCAGCAGCATCTCGCTGCACAGCGAATCCTTCCAATGCCAGAGCAAAACGCTGAACGGCATCGGAAGAGTGCCTGAGTTCCGCTTCCCATCACGCCTCGAGCATTGCCTCGCTCTTCTGCCGCTCTTCTCGGCTCGGCTTTCTCGGATCGCTCTCTTCGGCTCGTTCTTCTCGGCTCGCCGTTTTCGGCTCGCTCTTCTAGCACTTCGCGCGGAAACATCGGTTCGCTGGCGCACTCAGCCTTGAGCCAGCATCTTAGCCGCGAGGGGACTATGTAGGCCTTCCGCGACTAGGAGGGAGGAGGCGAGCGCGTGGACGATGCAATTGCAGCCTCCGAAGCGCTCTGGCGCGACCTTGCTGATCGGTACCGGGTCGAAGCGGTGCTGGGCCGAGGCGGCATGGCGACCGTGTTTCTCGCGACGGACCTCCGCCACCAGCGACGCGTCGCGATCAAGGTCCTGCGGCCGGAAGTCGCCTCCGTGTTAGGCACCGCCCGCTTCCTGCGCGAGATCAATATCTCATCGACGCTCACGCATCCGCATCTCGTGCCACTGTACGACTCGGGCGAGGCAGGTGGCCAGCTGTATTACGTGATGCCGTTCATGGATGGCGAGACATTGCGGGCGCGTCTCAAGCGCGAGCGCCAGCTCTCGCTCGAGGACGCGCTCCGCATCACGCTCGAAGTCGCCGAGGGATTAGGATACGCTCACGAGCACGGCATCGTGCATCGCGACGTCAAGCCCGAGAACATCCTCTTTCAGGGTGGGCGCGCGATGGTGGCCGACTTCGGCATCGCGCGCGCCATCGCCGCCTCCGCGACGGAATCTGTCACCACGAGCGGCATCGTCATCGGCACCGTGCCGTACATGAGTCCCGAGCAGGCCGCGGGCGAGCGGGATCTGGACGCGAGGAGCGACCTGTACTCGGTCGGCTGCGTGCTGTATGAAATGCTCACCGGCGAGCCTCCCTTCACCGGCGCGAACGTCCAGGCGATCATTGCCCGCCATATCGCCGAGCGCGCGCCGTCGATTTCCGTCGTTAGGCCCGATCTGCCGGAATCGGTCGAGGCAATGGTGAGGCGGGCCTTGGCCAAGACGCCCGCCGACCGGTTCGCCACGGCGGCGGACTTCTCGGCGACCGTGCGCGCCTGTTCGACGCGCCGCACGACGCGATCGCGACGGGTGAGGCGACTGGCCGCGCTGGTTCCCGTCGTCGTTCTTCTTGCTGCCGCGGCAATTCTTGTCGCCAGGAGCGCGCTCGGCGGCGCGCTGCACAATCAGGACTGGCTGTTGGTCGCCGACTTCGATGGGCCATCCAGCGACCCACAGCTCGCGACGGCAGTTCGCGATCTCGTGACGCAGTCCCTGAGACAGTCGCGCTATGTGAGGCTGGTCGATCGGCATCAGCTGAGCAACCTGATGCGCAATGCCGGCATCCCCGAGACCACGCACGTCGATGCGAACCGTGCGCGCGAGCTCGCCGTGCGCAGCTCCATTCGAGCCGTCCTTCGCGGCGCGATTCGAAAGCTCGACACCACCAACTATGAAGTGGTGGTTCACGTCATCGGCGTCGAGAACGGCAAATCACTGGCATCGGTCGTAAACACCTCGACCGAGCCAGGCCTTCCACAGGCAGTTGAGGTTCTGTCGCGGGATCTGCGCGGGCAGCTCGGGGAGCGGCACTCCGAGCTTGTCGCCAACCGGCCGGCGCGCTCTGTCGCGACCCCATCCTTCACCGCGTTTCGACTGTACTCCGCAGCCGCCGACGCGATTGAGATGCACGGCGACATCAACACCAGCAACGCGCTCCTTCGGGAAGCCGTTAGGCTCGATACGGCCTTCGCTATCGCGTGGTCGTATCTCGCGTCGAATTACCTGAATGCGCGACAGATCGACTCGGCACGCGCTGCGTATGGGCATGCCCTGGCGCACGCCGAGCGGATGTCGGTTGCCGACGACTACAGGCTCAAGGGAGACGTTGCGTACGCGCTCGACCACGATCTCCGCGCCGCCGTGCAGTGGTACGACCTGTTTCTCGCTGAGGCGCCCTCGAGCGGCGGCAGGATGAATCGCGGCTTCTATCTCGCTGCACTCGGCGAGTTCGATCGGGCGCTCAGTGATTTCGAGCAGGCGATTGCCCAAAGCCCCTTCGGGCCCGATCAGCTCCAGCCGGAGCTGAACAACGAAGCCGCGGTGCTCGTGAGCCTCGGCCGACTTGGTGAAGCCCGCAGGGTGACGTCAAAGCTCGCGGGACCCTTCGCGCAACTCATGGAGATCATGATTCCCGCTGCAGAATCGCGGTGGGCTGCGGCCGAGAGCGCGTCGGCGCTCGCCATGCCGAAATCACCACCCGGCTTTCTTCGATCGAACGCCGTGGTCGCGTATGCATCCGCCCTCGCTGCACAGGGTGCCGCGCGAGCCGCGGACAGCGTATTGGACAGGGAGGCAAACGCCTCGACGGGGTCGTCGCGGCGAGTGCTCGAGCGCCTCCGCTTGCTGCTCGCGATCGCGGGCGGACGGAACGTCACACCTCGTCCTGGGTTGCTGTCGAACGACACCACGGCCGCCGGAAGAGTAGCGCACGCACTCCTCGAGGCGGCATCCGGCGATTCGTCGTCGGCCCGCGCCGATCTCGGCACGCTCTCCACGTTAGGCGCTCGTGACTCCGTGGTGCTCGGAGCAGGGCCATTGGTCGTGGAGTCGCTCATCGCCGAGAAGGCCGGGAATCATCGCCGCGTCGTCGACTTGTTAGGCAAGGTCGCGTTGGCCGGCGAGTACGACGCGGGGATACCCGATCGCCCTGACAGCTTTCTCACGCGCTGGATCACCGCCTCGGCCTATGAACAACTCGGACGCCTCGATTCGGCCGCGGCGTACTACGAGCTCGTTGTGCGTCCAACGCGCGTGCCCCCGCTGCATTACTCCATGCGGGGCATCTGCTATGGTTTCGCGTATCGTCATCTCGCCGCGATCAGCGAGCGGCGTGGCGATCGTGCGAGCGCGCTGCGTCAGCTGGACACGCTACTCAGCGCGTTCCGGAAGCCCGATTCGACGGTCGCCCCGCTCATGGTAGATGCCCGTCGCATGCGGGCGCGACTCGTTGCACGTGTTGCTCTGACACCGCTCCCCTCCGCCACCCCATCTCCCACTCTCCAAGGAGCTCACAATGTCATCCGCACGACGCCTTTTGCTGTTCGTCGGATCAGTCGCCGTCGCCGCGACCGCGGCGTGTCGAACGAACGCGAGGCCCCCAGCCGATACGGCGGTATCCGATGGCGCAATAACTAACGCAACCTTGAGTCGCGTGTCGATCGACTCGGTATGGCACATTGGCCCTGGGCAGCTCGCCGCCCGAATCAGTCTGCCGGACGATTTCAACCTCAGCGCCGGCGACACCGTCAGCCTCACGGTCAAACGAAAGGGGGCGAAGAAGTAGTTTCGCTCGGCGGTGCTTCTCGCGACGGAAATGCCAAATGGCCCGCCGACATCGGCGGGCCATTTAGCGAATACTGACGATTCTGTCTCCGGCTATTTCGATGCAGCGGCGA
>DATEGN010000107.1:0-10376 GCA_035280125.1 Gemmatimonadaceae bacterium
CCCGCGATCCTCAGATACGCAGTCCCAGCTGCCGCAGCAACTCCTCAAACCGCAGCCACTCTCGCTTGTCGTATCCCGGCGCGTCGTACGCCTTGGACCACAGGTGATGAAAGAGGCGGTGAGCCTCCTGCATCGGATCCACCACGACTCCCGCGCTGCGCGTGATTTCGCTCATATAGAGCTCCTGATCATCGGACTGCCGACAAGCCAAAAGCAAGACACGAGCCGCATCGACGCGCTCGCCATGCGCGCTTCATTTAAGTCGACGAGGATTGAACGTTTTGCCTCGTGTACTACGTGTTCGCCGTGATGCACCGCACGCTGCGAACATTTTTTTGCTATAATCCAAACATGTCGACTACCGCCACCGTCACTCCGCAGAGCGAGCGAGCCATTCCGCATCCGCTCACCGACGACGCACTGTATCGCATCGATGCATACTGGCGCGCCGCGAACTATCTGTCCGTTGGCCAGATCTATCTGCTCGCCAATCCACTGCTGCGCGAGCCCCTGACGTTGGAGCACATCAAACCACGACTGCTCGGGCACTGGGGCACGACGCCGGGTCTGAATTTCGTGTACGTGCATCTCAATCGGCTGATCCGTGAGCGTGACCTGAATGTGATCTACGTAACAGGTCCCGGTCACGGTGGTCCTGGTATCGTCGCCAATACGTACCTCGAGGGGACGTACAGCGAGCTGTATCCGAGCATCTCGCAGAGTGTCGACGGCCTGCGCCGGCTGTTTAAGCAGTTCTCATTTCCCGGCGGCATCCCGAGCCACGCCGCGCCCGAGACGCCCGGGTCGATTAACGAGGGGGGTGAGCTTGGCTACTCGCTCATCCACGCCTATGGCGCCGCCTTCGACAATCCGGACCTGCTCGTCAGCTGCGTCATCGGCGATGGCGAGGCAGAGACGGGCGCGCTGGCGACGAGCTGGCACTCGAACAAGTTTCTCGATCCGGCGCGCGACGGCGCCGTGCTCCCCATCCTGCATCTCAACGGTTATAAAATTGCTAATCCGACCATCCTCGGCAGGATGGACGATGACGAGCTGTCGCAACTGTTCACGGGCTACGGCTACACGCCCTACTTCGTCGAGGGACACGAGCCGGAGGTCATGCATCAGGTGATGGCGGCGACGCTCGACGAGATCATCGATGAGATCCACGCCATCCAGCAGGATGCCCGCGCGCGCAAATCCACGGGGCGCCCCGTATGGCCGATGATCGTATTGCGCACGCCGAAAGGCTGGACGGGCCCGAAGGTCGTGGACGGCAAGCCGGTCGAGGGCACGTGGCGCGCGCATCAAGTACCCTTGAGTGAGCTCGCAACCAAACCGCAGCATCTCGAGCAGCTCGAGCAGTGGATGCGGAGCTATCGCCCCGAGGAGTTGTTCGACGCGGAAGGCAAGCTCGTGCCGGAATTGGCCGAGCTCGCGCCGCGCGGCACGCGGCGTATGGGAGCGAATCCACACGCGAATGGCGGTCTGTTGTTGCGCGATCTCCTTTTACCGGATTTTCGCGACTACGCGCTCCCGATCAGCGCGCCTGGCGACCGCGTCGCCGAGTCGACGCGGTCGTTAGGCGAGCTCCTCCGCGACATCTTCGCGCTCAACGCGGAGGCGCGCAACTTCCGTTTGTTCGGCCCAGACGAAACGGCGTCGAACCGCTTGTCGGCGGTGTGGGAAGCGACGAATACCGTGTTCATGGAGAAGATTCTGCCGACCGACGAACACTTATCGTCCGACGGACGCGTCATGGAAGTTCTGAGCGAACAGCTGTGCCAAGGATGGCTCGAAGGCTACCTGCTCACCGGCCGCCACGGCTTCTTCTCCTGCTACGAAGCGTTCATTCACATCATCGACTCGATGTTCAATCAGCACGCCAAGTGGCTCAAGGCGTGCCTGGACATTCCGTGGCGTCGTCCGATTGCTTCGTTGAACTATCTGCTCACGTCGCACGTCTGGCGACAGGATCACAATGGCTTCAGCCATCAGGATCCCGGATTCATCGATCTCGTTGTGAACAAGAAGGCGGATATCGTGCGCGTCTATCTGCCGCCGGATGCGAACTGTCTCCTGTCGGTTGCCGATCACTGTCTTCGGAGCCGCAACTATATCAACGTGATTGTCGCCGGCAAGCAGCCTGCGCTCCAGTATCTCGACATGACGGCAGCCATTCGCCACTGCGCCGTCGGCATCGGCATCTGGGATTGGGCGAGTTCCGATCAAGGCGTCGAGCCCGACGCCGTCGTTGCGTGTGCGGGCGATGTGCCGACGCTCGAGACGTTGGCGGCGGTCGACATGCTCCGCCGGAATTTCCCCGACATCAAGCTGCGCGTCATCAACGTCGTCGACCTGATGACGCTCCAGTCGCCGACGCAGCATCCTCATGGGTTGCCGGAAGCGGAGTTCGACTCGATGTTCACCACCGATCGACCCGTGATCTTCGCGTATCACGGCTATCCAACGCTCATCCATCGGCTCACGTATCGACGCCGGAATCACGCGAACTTCCACGTTCACGGTTATATGGAAGAGGGCACGACGACGACGCCGTTCGATATGACGGTGCTCAACGAGCTCGATCGCTTCCACATCGCCGGAAGCGTCGTCGATCGTGTACCGCGCCTCGCGCGCACTGGCTCACACTTCAAGCAGATGCTCCGGGACAAGTTAGTGGAACACCATCATTATGTCCGCGAGCACGGCGACGACATGCCCGAGATCAAGAACTGGAAGTGGGCGGGCGGTCACGGCGGTGAAGGGTCACGGGGTCGGAGGAAGGACATCGACTGAGCGCGAATCGAGAACGGCACTCGTCGCTTCGGTCACACGATGAAGGCCGTGGCGCTGCAGAAGCGCCACGAGCCGAGCTTTTCGTCGAGTAACGGGCCCGTGAATTACGCGTGCAGATGACATCGGGCCTCTGGGACAGTCCCTTGTCGAAAAAACGGCAACCAGACGGGAACAATGCACGAAGACGCCATCGCCTCGCAGTCCTTGGACGACACTTCTCATAACGACGCGACCCCTAAACGCCCGACGTCCTGCAGTTTATTCCTGGCCCGTCGCACCAAGCGCGACTCGCGCGCCGCATCCATCGAGCAGCGGAGTATTCGCCGCGATCCGCGTGGACTTCGAGCGCGAGATTGTGGAGTTCGACAAGTCGGCGACAGACTAATATCGCGCCGAACGGCACATTCATCACACGAAAGAGGACTTTTCGCGCCGCTCGCGGACTTTTGGGAATCGAGCCGCGAACATTCAGCGCTCCGCGTACGAGAACCCCTTCGCTCCGACCACTAGCTCGGAGGCCAGAAGTCGTTGCACTTCGACACCACGAGATTCCGAGTCGCTGCATCGGCGGTTCTTGCGCCTTCCTGACCGCAATCACAAGTCAGTTCAAAAGCAACCCTTCCTTATTCTCGATAATTACGTTGGGAATGATCATCAGAATCTCCAGGGGCCGATGTTGGAGATCCTGAACGACGACATCGCTCGCGAGCGCCAGACTTCACTCACGAAAGCTCCATTCGTCACGCTCCGATCGCGCATCGCCACGCCTCGAGCACGTGCGCCGACGCGCATCACTCGCAGTGAGACTCGCCGCGCCTTCCACGCCACCAGCTCTCGCGGAGCGACACGCAACGTCTTCATACGACTATGCCTCGCCATTCAACCGAGACGCAGTGCGCGTCGTGAGCCACGCGGCGCGCCTCGTTCTGGAGCCACCGGATATTCTCTCGCACCGAGCACACCCCATCCAACAGCCATCGCCCTCCCAACTCCACGCTCGTTGCCGACCGCACTACGCTGCGTACCTCAGGGCGACGCTCGGACCCTCTGTGCCGCAGGTCCGGCCCTTCCCGATGGACGACCGCCGCTGCCGCCGCCACTTCGCACCCCCCACCGGCCACGTCGCGCACTGCAGACCATCGGCGCTCCTCACGGATGCGTACCATCTGTCTTCGCCTCGTGACGTGCCTTCCGCCGTCGCATACGAGCATTGCGGAGAGCGATCCGCGCCGACCTCGCGGCGAGACGTCTCTGCCCAATTCCATACGCACTCAACTCTGCGGCTCCGGCGTCGTCCTCCGCGTATCCTCACTGTTGCTTCATCGGCCACGTTTCGTCCCGATCCCGTCCCATGCGTCCACGAGCATTCTTGCGTCAATTTCGTGCGACCGCGCCGCCAGTTTGGCATTCCAATGGAAGCAAGGACGCATGACCTGCAATTTGTGGACCGTCAATCGGGTTCGTCGTTAGGCGACTTCAGCGCAGCTCCGCCTTCTCCTCGAAGTTGTACAGCGTGACTCGACGCAACCGGTAGTAATTAATCCAATAGCTGCGGAGCGCCAGCACGTATGCATCGAGCGCCTGGTCCTTCTCGTTCTGCGCAATGTAGAGATCACTCACTCCGATCTTCCCGATCACATAGCGGTTCTTGGCAACCTCGAATCGCTTCTGCGCGACCGTGTCTGCCTTCGCCGCGATGAGAAGCATACGTTCTGACTGCGTGAGTTGCAGCGCGGCATAACGGGCGTCCTCGATGAGCTGCTCTCGGCGCGCGCGAGCGCTGCTCGCGGCAACGGCTTGGTCCGCGCGCGCCGCTTGAACGTCTGCCCGTCCTCCGCCCCATTGAAAAACTGGCATGCTCACTTGCATCTGCACACTCTGGCGAGGCAGTGGCGACGCGTAGGCCTGACTGAACAGACTGTTGGTCTGATTCACGCCATAACTCGCGTCGATCGAAGCCCCGAAGAAGTTGTTGAGTCGTGCCTCGGTAACCCCGCGGCGAGCCGCGACGGAATCCAGCAGCGCCTGCTCGCTCACGCTGCTGTTGCGGAGTGCTTCACTCACCGCGACCTCGGGATCGACCTCCACGTTCGGTATATCTTGTGGCGCGACGACGACGAGCGTATCGGACGCATGCACGTTGATCAAACGGCGCAGCGCCGATTCACTACGGTCTCGCTCCAACTTCGCTCCATCGAGCGACGCGCGGGCGCGTAGCAACTGCAGCTCGCTCTGCAACAGGTCGTTCTCGCCGATCTTGCCGACCTCGAACCGACCCTTGTTGAGCGTGTACAGCGTGTCGTTGACCGCGGCATTGGCCGTCGCGTTCCGTACGGCGACGTTGGCCGCATAGTAATCGAAGAAAGCAGAGCCTGTTGCGATCGCCACGTCTTCGCGCGATTCCAGGTATTGTCGCTCGGCGAGATTTGCCCGGATGTCTTGCGCGCGAGTACTCCAAAGCAGCTCGCGCGGCTTGAGAAAATCCTGATGGAGCGAGATGAGAAATGGAGTCGACGTGTAGATGCGGCTGCCGCTGCTCGCAGTGCCAGTGAGGTCGAGGCGATCGAGATACGAACCGACACTCAGTGTCGAGCCAAGCCAGGGCAATGGCTGCGAAATGGACACGCCCATCGTCGATTCGTTCTGACTTTGTGAAAAAAACTTCGTCGTCCCGCTGTCCGGCTGGGAGACAATCGCGTGATTATAGTTGACGGCCGTGCCTCCGACAGACAGCTGCGGTAAAAGGCGGGCATTGAACGCGGCGTTTCGCGCTCGTGCTGCCACGAGGGCGTTGCGCGACGCCTCAGCGGACAACCCCCTTTCCTGCGCCATGGCGACCGCGTCCGCGAGGGTGAGCGCGCCAACGGGACACGCGGAGGCGACAATCCTTCCTGGGGGACAGGGCGCCGAGACTGGCTGCTGAGCGACGAGGCGCGTGATCGGCAGACCGGAAACGAGCAACCACAGGGCGTACGCGCGGCGAGAGAGTAACTTCATAAGTCGTTAGGCTTGAGAAACGACCGCTGCGCTACTCGTAGCGCAGGCACACGACGGGATCCTGGCGCGCGGCGCGCCAGGCGGGAACGATGCCAAAAAGAAGGCCGACCGCGACCGAGACACCGAAGGCGACGACGACCGACAGCGGCGACACGATGGTATGAATCTTCGCTACATGCTCGATGATCGAGCTGAGGACCGCGCCGGTGATGATGCCAGCGAGACCGCCGGCGAGGCTGATCATCACCGCTTCGCTCAGGAACTGCGCGAGGACGTCGCGTTGCGTCGCGCCAACCGCTCGACGCACGCCGATCTCCTTGATGCGCTCGAGAATCGACGCCAGCATGATGTTCATGATGCCGATCCCGCCGACGACGAGCGAGATCGACGCGATGGCACCGAGGACGATGTTGAAAATCGTTTTGGTCCGCTGCTCTTGCTTGAGCAGAAGTTCCGGGACGGTGATCTCGAAGTCGACCACATCGTTGTGACGCCGCTTGAGCAAGCGCTGGAGGATCTCCGCCACCGAAGGCACCGCCGCCGAGCGATCCACCTGTACCACAACTTTGTCGAGCTGATTGTAATTACGCTTCTCGGCACGCTGATCGTCCGTCTCCGACGAATCGGGTAGGCTGAATTCACGCGCCGCGAGCTCCATCTCCTCCTGTGTCACTTCCGCGCGATTGCGAAAACGGAGCAGCATCGTCGGCAGCGGGACGTACACGTCCATGTTGGCGTCGCGAATGCCTAACCGCTGCGAGATATCGGCGGAAACCTTTCGATCCTCGAGCACGCCGACGACGGTCAGCCACTGATTGCCCACTTTGATGGTTCTGCCGATCGGTTCTTCTGTCGTGAAGAAGCGGGACTTCACTCCTTGACCAATGATCGCGACGGCAGACGCCGCGTCAAATTGCGGTGGTGAAAATGACGTCCCCTGCGCGACATGGAGATTCATCAACCGAAGGTACGACGAGTCGACTCCGACGACTTTCCCCGAACGGTGCAGTCCTGCGCGCGTGAGAACGGTGTTGACGACGACCTCGCTGCTCGTCGCGCTCACGTCGGGGATGACATCGGAGATGCTCTCGGCGTCACGATAGGTGAGGCCGGGCGTGAAGCGCTTCGACTCCCTCTTGTCGTCCTTGTCAACTTTTCCCTCTTTTTGCTCAACGAGGGGCGTAATCACAATGTTGTTGGCACCGAGGAGTCGCATTTGCTCCAGAATCTCCTGCTCGGCGCCGTTGCCGATGGCGAGCATCGCGATCACCGATGCGACGCCAAAGAGAATGCCTAACGAAGTAAGTCCCGCGCGCAGCTTGTTGTGCCCCACCGCTTCGGCCGCCGTGCGAGCACTAAAGGCAACCTCTCGTGTCATCCCGACGAGCGATCTGTACTTTGCGCTGTTGAGCAAGTGCAGATTCCTCGCTACGCTCGGAATGACACAGCGAGCTCAACGCGGCTTGGCATTCGTTCGCGGAGCGGGCGCCGAGAGGATTACGCTCTTCGCGGTGTCGGAGCCGCCCGTTGCCGGTGGCACAGGCTTGAGTCCCGGGATGAGCGCAACCTTGAGGCTCGCGCGATCGGCCGGTGGCGTCAGCAATACCTTCTCGCCCTTCTCGAGGCCGCGCCGGACGACGATCTCGTTGTCGTTCATGACGCCCGGATCGATCTGCTGCTTGATGACGTGGCTTCCGTCGCGCTTGTAGACGAACGAAAGGCCACCTTCACTCGTCACGGCCTCGAGGGGTACCGAGAGCACGTTGTCGACGGACGCGGTCTCGATCGCATTGGACGTCGTCATGCCGGGTCGCAGTGTCGTGTCCGACGCCGAAATGTCGATCTTCACCTCGAAGACTTTCGAGTCCTGGTTTGGCCGCTGCTCGCCGACATTCGCGACTGACGTGACCGCTCCGTGCAGCTTCTTTGTCGGGTCGGCGTCGAGCGAGATGACAACTTTCTGACCAACCCCAATTTTGCGGACGTCGACTTCGTTCACGTACGTGTCCGACTCCATCTGCGTCAAGTCGGGCAGCGTCGCCACTGTCGGATCCCACGGACTCCACTGCGATCCAACGCCCTTCTTCTTCCCGTTCCATTCACGAACGTAGATCACCATGCCGGGCGAGGGCGCCTTGATGGTGAAACTCGACATCACGTCTTGAATGATCTTGAGCTGGTTCGCCTGACGATCGCGGTCCGCGCTGACCTCGGCCATCTTGGCGATGGCCTGCTTCAGCTTCGTTTGATAGTTCACCTTTGATTGATCGAAGGCGCGCTGCGCTTTCTCGTAGTCGATCTCGGCCTGCCGCTTGATGGTGGGCGCCTCATACTGGGCCTGCTCCTTGGCCAGCTTCTTTTCCTCGAGCGTGTATTCGGCCGTTCGAATGTCCTCGCGCGAGGTCGCGAGATTGAGCGCTGAATCGAGCTGCGCACTCGTGTATTGCGCGTCCGCTTTCTGAAGATTGAGCGTGACGTCAGCGAGCTTCGCCGCGACGGGGCCCTTGTCCAGGTCGGCGATGACATCGCCCTCCTTGACGACCTGTCCCTCGGGAACGATCGACGCGATTTTGGTCTGGTAGACGTTGACCGTCTGCGCATTCCCAGGGCCAGTCACCTGCACGAACTTGCGAGCCCGCAACTCGCCTGTCGTCGTCACTGTCACCTTGAACGAGCCTTGCTTGACGGTGGCCACCACCGACGCGTCATCGACAGTATTCGAAGGGCCTGACCACTTGTACCAGGCTATCGGTCCAGCGACGAACAGCGCGAGGACGAGCAGCAGCAGCCAGCGTTTGCGAAGCTGTTCCATAGGACTAACTCGCGGGGAAAAGTGCTTCGTCGCGCCAGTGCTTGCCGGCGCGACTAGTGTTTCCAGGCTATCGCGTAACCGCACTCGGCGCAACAGGCCGAACATTAGAATTGGCTAATGAATCACCGAGCCCAACCTGCACGCATCGTGCTCGGATTGACCGACAGCTTTTGTTGGACACGCGTTCCGGACAGAACGTTGACATCCAAGCCCGTCAACCCCCCGGCGAGCGAGGGCAGCTCTCGCCACCGATGGATTCGTGATGCATTGTGGTACGCGCGTGCGCGCCTCAACGAGCGTTTCCCGTCCCCTCCCCCACTCCGGACCCGATGCCCGTTCTCTCATCACGCCCATTGGAAGTGGGCCCGAGCGACCCCGAGCTCGCGGCCGCTGGAATACCCGATACCAGTCCGACCTGGGAGCTCGAGCTGCTGATCTCGGGCGCGGTGTTGTTCGCGCTCTTTCAGATTCCGGGCGTGCTCACGTCGTTCTTCGCGCGGATCGAGCCGCAGACGACGTCGGGCATGTTGACGGTCCTGTTCTTCGTGCAGATGTACGTCAAGGCAATCATCTATGCGCTCATCGCGTCCTTCGTCGTTCACCTCATTGGGCGCGCATACTGGGTTGGCCTCGTCGGCCTTCATTCGGTTTTTCCGAACGGCGCACGCTGGGAGAACTTCAAATCGGGGCCGGTGACACTCGAGGTGTTTCGGTCGCGTCTGGTCTCGCTTCCCGAGATCATCTCGAAGACGGACAACTTCTGCAGCGTGATCTTTTCGTTTGCGTTTCTGCTGGTGTTGCTCTTCGCCTTCACCGTGCTGCTGACCGGCGTGTTCGGTCTGATTGGCTACGCGGTTTCGCAGGTGATTGGCGGTGTACGGGCGTACGACGTGTTTCTCGTACTCGCGACAGTGATGGTGCTGATCCCGATGGTCGCGTCATTCGTCGATCGACGTGTTGGCGCGAGCTTGGGGCCGAACGCTCGCGCAGTTCTGCGACGTGTGATCGTCTTCACATACCGCGGCACCGTGCAGGGAGTGATCAGTCCCATCTTCGTGCCGCTGCTCACGAATGTCGGACGAAGGAAGATCCGCGTGATCTTCTTCGCCTCGTTGTTCGGCGTTCTCCTCTTCGTCACGGCCGAACGTATGGCACGGAGCGATCGGCTGTCGGTGAACAGCTACGATTATTTCGGCGCGTCAGATCACTACGGCGTGAACTATCGCTTTTACGAAAATCAGCGCTCGGCCGATGACGTGTACGGGCGCCTTCCGTCGATCCAGTCTGACATCGTCACTGGCTCGTATGTGAAGCTGTTCATTCCATACGTACCGCGACAGCACAATCCCATGGTGGCGAAGAGCTGTCCCTCGCTCAAGCCGCTTCAGGAGCGCGGGGTTCAGTTGGGCGCCGACGCGCCAATTCCGGATAGTCTGGCAGCGCCCGTTCTGCAGTGCCTCGGACGCATTCATGCTGTGACCCTCGACGGCGCGCCGCAACCGGACGTGCAGTTTCGCTTTTACGAACATCCGGAGAGCGGGATCAAGGGAATTTTGACGTACATTCCGGCGGACAGCCTCGCGCGAGGACAGCACGTGATCACCGTACAGCAGGTGCCGTCGTTCGAAGGGAAAACGGCGGGCAAGACCCCAACGCCGTGGGTGATTCCGTTCTGGCGGTGAAGCTTTGAGGACGGGCCGCTTCACCCGAGCTGCAATCACGACGTCGCTGGACCACTCCAGGTTCGAGACGCCAGTGCCGAGACGAC
>DATEGN010000108.1:0-9178 GCA_035280125.1 Gemmatimonadaceae bacterium
GCAGGCACTCCGCGACCAGTCGCGAGCCGATTCCCATCCCACGTGCCGATGGCTCGACATAGAGCAGGCGCAGCTTGGCGACGGTCTTCGACTTCTTCACGCAGAAGATCGAGCCGACCACCTCACCATCGTGTTCGGCGATCCAGCACCGCTCACATGCCCGGTCGTGCTGCTTCGCAAAATCTGCCGCGATCTCCGCCACGAGCACCTCGAACTGCTCGTCCCAGCCGTACTCCTCGTGGTAAAGCGCGCCGTGCCGATGCACGATCCAGCCGATGTCGCCAGGCCGCGGCGCCCGCAGCGTGTACGACGGCTCGACAGCATGCGGACGATCCAGGAGCCGCTCGATCCGCTGCATCGATTCGACGACGTCGTGCTGCTCCGGCGCGCCCAATCCGTGGAGCATGTCCGCCACGGCCATGTGCTGCCGCGCTTCGATCGCGTCGAACACGCCGCGACCCTTTGCGCTCAGACGCAAGTGCGTCCGTCGGCGATCCGATTTCGACGGACTCTTGACGAGCAACCCTTTGCGCTCGAACTCGCGCAGAATCCGGCTCAGATACGCGGCATCGAGCGCGAGCTCCTGGCCGAGGACGCTCGCCGTTAGGCGATCGCGATGGCGGAGCTCATAGAGGACGCGTACGTCCGTGAGCGAGAACTCACTGTCGAGGAAGCCCCGGTTGAGGACGCCGATTTGTCGCGTGTAGAAGCGATTGAATCGCCGAACCTTCGCGACGCGGCTGGCAGCGTTGTCGGTCATGCCGACAACAGTCGGCAAAAAGGTGGACTTTGTCCAGTATCGTGGATCGTGGATCGAGTCACGATCCACGATCCACGATAGATCACTCCTCTCTCAGCGCCGCCACCGGATCCAACCTTGCGGCCCGCCAAGCTGGCACCGCCGCCGCCGCAATGCCCACCGCCGCGAGGAGCGCTACCGACGCACTCAACGTCGATACGTCTGTGGGGGTCACCCCGTAGAGGAATGACGCCACCAGTCGTGTGACGGCTGATGACAACACGACGCCGAGCACCGTGCCCGCGAGCACGACGCGCGAGACCTCGCCGAGGATCATCCGCACCACGCGGGACTGCTCGGCGCCGAGGGCGATCCGTACGCCGATCTCGTTCCGCCGCCGCGCGACGTTGTAGGCCATGATGCCGTAGAGGCCAATCGTCGCCAGCAGAACAGCGAGCATCCCGAAGAAGCCCGAGAGAGTCGCGATCAAACGCATCAGCGTGAGGGACCGCGCGAGTTGCTCGTCGAGCGTCGTGAAGTCGAGCGTAATGCGTGGGCTCAGCGCCGCGAGTGCCTTCGTCGCCGCGGGAACAATTGCCGTCGGTACTCCGTTGGTGCGCAGCTCGAACGACACGTGCTGCGCCTCGGCTGACTCCTGCGCGCGCGGAAAATACATGATCGGTTGGGCGGAGTCCCGAAGCGACGTGTACTTGGTCGTGCCCACGACACCGACCACCTCGATCGGCTGACTCCAGCTACTTCCTTCCTGTTTCTGCATGCGACGGCCGACGGCCGCCGGCGTAGAGAAGAAGTGCCGTGCCATCGCCTCGTTCACGATCACGACTCGTCCGGATGTCTTCGTATCGCGGCTGTCGAAGTCGCGGCCGGCGAGAATCGGGATGCCTAACGTGGAGAAGTAGCCATCACTCACCGCGTTCGCCCAGCTCAGCGCATCGTCTTCGTTCTTCGGGGTGAAGCCCTCCGTCTTCACCAGCTCGTTCCATGAATAACCGGCGATCGGCGTGATCTGCGACGCACTGGCCGATCGCACGCCAGGCGTTGCGCGTAGGGCGTTGAGCATCTGCTCATGGAGCGCGAGTCGCTGGTCGGGTGCCGTCGCCGTACCGCGAATGTCGGCATCGACGAGCAGCACCTGATCTCGGCGGAAGCCGGGATCGACGGTCGCCAGTTTACGCCAACTTCCCATTAACAGTCCCGCCGCCACGATCAGAACGAGCGACAGAGCGATTTGAGCGACAACCAGTACCTTGCCCAACCCGAATCGGCTCTGCCCCTCGGCGACACCGCGGCCCTGTGCCTTCATCGCGGCTTGTGGGTCCACACGGCCCGCGCGCCACGCCGGCACCAGGCCGAAGAGGAGACCAGTCAGCGTCGTGATCGCGATGGTGAAGGCCAGCACGCGTTGGTCGACGCCGAGGTCGAGCGACACCAGCCGATCCGAGCGCGAGATCAGGCTGACGAGCAACCGACTTCCCCAGGAGGCAAACAGCGCTCCGACGAGGGCGCCAATCGCCGCGAGCAACAAGCTTTCGGTGATCAGCTGTCGCGCCAGCCGTGCGCGGCCCGCGCCAAGCGCGAGTCGCACCGCCATTTCCCGCTGGCGCACCGTCGCGCGGGCAAGCAGCAGGTTGGCAACGTTCGCGCAAGCGATGAGCAACACGACGCCAACGATGGCCATGAGGATGTACAACGGCTTCGTGTACATCTCCCGCAGATCCGAAAAGCCCTTGGCTGCCGGCACCACTCGGTACGTCGCTTTGCGATAGTTCTGCAGCGACTCCACCGACCAATTCGGCGGTATCGTCGCGTCGATGATGGCCGGTGTGAGAACCGCCAGACGGGCGTTGGCCTGTTGTGTCGATAGGCCCGCCTTGGGACGTCCGACAATCTGCAGAAACCAGCTGCTGCGATGATCGAGCTGACTGTTCGCGCCGCGAATGATGGCTTCCGAACAGAGCGGCACGAATGCCTGTGGCCGTTGGCCGACGCTCACGCCGAAGAAACGTCCGTCCGCGACGCCGATAATCTCGAAGGGGTGGCCGTCGAACGAAATCGTCTTACCGATCACGCCAGGGTCGCCAGCGTACCGCGTCGACCAAAACGCTTCGCTCAGAACTGCAACTCCGGGACATCCCCGGTAGTCGTCCGCCCGCGCGATCAAGCGGCCCGTCACCGGCTGCACGCCTAACGTACGAAAGTAGTCGCCGCTCACCCAACTCGCGTCCAAACGCCGTGCTTCGCCGCCCGAGGTGAGATTGAAATTCGTTGAAGCATACGCGAAGACGCCGCTGAACACGTCTTGGCGATCGCGAATTGCCTCCCACAGCGGATTGGTAAAAACGCTGCCTCGTTCGTCACGCACAACCGCAACGAGCTCCTCGGGGTGATGCACCGGGAGCGACTTGAGAATCAGCGCGTCGATGATGCTGAAGATCGCCGTGTTGGCGCCGATGCCGAGGCCAAGCGAGAGGATGGCGACTAGCGCGAATGCCGGCGCCGACTTGAGTGAGCGCAGCGCATAGCGCAGGTCGGCAAGTAATTTGTCGAGCCAGCCGAAGAGATCGCGTTCGCGCGTCCGTTCGCCCTGATAGGCGAGGCTGCCGAAGCGCCGCCGGGCCTCGCGCTGCGCCGCCGACGCCGTCATTCCGGTCGCCATGAGATCGTCCGCGCGCTCGGCGAGATGAAATTGCATCTCTTTGCGAATGTCCTTCGACATCGCATTGTCGCGGAAATGATTTCGCAGACGCTCGAAGATCGACATGGATATTCTCCCTCCTAGGCTTTGCGCTCACGCATATCGGAGCACGCGAGTCACTCCGGTTCTGAGCCGCGTCCAACTCGCTTCCTCGAGCTCGAGTTGCTTTCGACCCGCCGCGGTGATCGTGTAGAACTTGGCGTCGCGATTCTTCTCGGTCGTACCCCACTCCGCGCGCACCCACCCTTCCTGCGCCATGCGATGCAACGCCGGATAGAGCGACCCTTCCTCGACGCGCAGCAGATTTGTCGATACGCGCTGAATGTGCGAGGTGATTGCGTACCCATGCATGCGACCCTGTGCGTCGAGCGTTTTGAGCACGAGGAGCACGAGTGTGCCTTGCAGGATGTCATTCTTGTGGCGTGGCATGATGCTGATCTAGCTATGCCTAGCTAGCTTTGTCAAGAGGCCGAGCAGATCGCCAGACGGGTGGGGCGGGGTCGCGTCACCGATTCGTGCGACAAATAGCAGGAGCGGGCTTGAGTGCCGTTGCGCCGGATAGCAGGAGCCTGGACGCGTTACCGATCAGCTCAGCAACTCGTATAAGACCTTCATCACGTCCTCCGACGCCGACATCTCATCGGGGTCGATACGCGCGCCCGCCTCGATGAGCAACCTTGCAACCTCGGCGTGATTAGCCATTCGATTGCCGGAGTGCGCCGATCCATGGCAACACCAGTTCAGCGGTGCCCCTCCATACATGCGGTCGCGGACGCCGATCAGCGCACGTCCCGCCGGATACCTGAGAATCGCCGCGACGCACGGAACCGATCCCTCCCACGCCGCACAGTGCAGTGCCGTGCCTGCGGTCGGCCCGGTTACGCTCGTCACGCCCGGATCGAATCCCAGCTCGAGCATCAACTCGACCGCCGGCGCGTTCGCCGCCCACGCTTCGTCCGTCAGCGCTCGCCGATCGTTACCCGTCAGGCTTTGCACGATGCCCGGGTGAGCGCGCACGATGGCTTGCGCCTCGTCGCGGTCGCCGTCGTGACACGCGAGAAGCAAGCGCTGCTCGGGTGACGCGAGCTCGCGCATGAAGGCCAGCGTCTCACGCTGCTTGAACTTGGAAGCCGTTTGCAACGGCGTCAGGTTCGATCCAATCGTCCACAGATAAATGTGATAGCTGCTCGGCGGCTTCTCGGCGTACTCGCCTTGGCCTGTACGGATTTTCAGCAGCGACGGATCACGCTCCAGCATCCCGCGCGCCTCGCTCGTTAGGCCGAGGGCGGCGGCGAGAAAGATGTCGACGGAAGCACCGCGCTCGACGAGGTATTTTGCCAGATCGCGCCGAGGTGTCTCTCCGTCCTCGACGTCGCCCAACATCCATTGCGCTGGCGTCGATCGATGATCGAGGTCCTTTGCGTCGACGTCCGCACCCCTATCGAGGAGCAAGTCGGCAACGCGGCGGGAGCGGGCGAAGTGGAGGGGCGTCTGGCCATCGCCGCCGCGCTCATGGACCCGCGCCGGATCCGCGTCGAGCATTTGCTCGAGGAGGTCAACGCGGTCGAGGTGCGCCGCGGCGCAGGCGTCGGGAATCGCGCCGGCGGCGAGCAACCGGTCCGCAACCTCGTCGTTCGCTCCATACAACGAATGGAAGCCACCCGCCCACCAATCACTGCGGCGGTTCGGATCGGCGCCGAGCTGGAGCAGCGTATCAACGAGATCCACGTCGCGAGCACCTGAAACGGCGACGATCGCTGGCGAGTCGAACCCGAACACTGGTGCGTTCACGACATCGCGCAGCTTGCCCCTCATCGGTAGCAATCGCCGCAATTCGTCTACATCGCGGTCCTGGACCGCGCGCCTGAACCGTTGATCGGGCGACAATCGTTCGCGATTGAGCTCCTCGATCTTGTCCCGCAGCGTGGCCCAGTTCGCGAATCCATACTCGCGCGCGAGCACGAATTGGGCGTCAGCGAGCACGATCCGAGTCTTGTCCGGGAGCTCGGCGCGCACGCGCGCCTGCGCCTCGCTGTCACCGCGTCGGTAGGCGGAAAGAAGCTCCTTCGCGAGCTTCTTTTGTTGCTCCAGGTCCGCGCGCGCGGGGAGCGTTCGGCGAACTGCCGACATGAGAACCTCCTTCGTATCTGCCGGTGTCCGCACATCGGCGCGAAAGAGGTTTACGCAGCCGTGTTGCGCTCTTGCTCAGGTGGGCGCTGCCCTTTCCGCGGACCGGAGGCGTCCTGCACGCTCAGCCGGAACGTGACGAGGCGCGTGAGCTGGCGCAAGTACTTCTTGATCTTCCGAATCATGGCTCACGCGCTAACGTTTGCTCATCACTCGTACGGTAGCCTCGCGACTTGGATCGCTTCGCACTCATTACAGGTACGACTTCCGGCATCGGGCAGGCGACTGCGCTCGAGCTCCTGGAGCGCGGCTGGAATGTGCTGGGCGTCGCTCGCCGCGCGCCAACGATTAGCCGCCCCGCGTATGACCACCTCCAAGTGGATCTAGCAGACACTGCGGCGCTCACAGGAATCCTTGGCGAACGCCTAACAACACTTCTCTCACAATCAGGCTTGCAACGCGCGGCGCTCGTCAACAATGCCGCCACTCCGGGATTGCTCGGCCCGATCGCGAATTTCGAACACGATCAGCTGAGCGATGTCTTTTCGGTGAACGTTGCCGCGCCCATCTGGCTCATGAGCGCCTTCGCGCGTCAGACGCCGCCGTCGGCAGTGCTTCGCATCGTCAACGTGTCGACGCGTGCCGCAGTGCTCGGGATCGCTGGACTCGGCGCATACGGCGCGAGCAAAGCTGCGCTCCGCATGGCGGGAATGGTGATGGCCGCGGAGCTCGATGCCGCGGGTGATCGCCGCACGTCGATCTTGTCTTACGAGCCCGGCACCGTCGACACGCCAATGCAGGCGAACGCGCGCTCGATGAAGCGAGACGTTCTTCCGTCAGTCGAGCTCTTCACGGGATTCGCGGCCACTGGCAAGCTCATACCGCCGGCAGCACCGGCCCGCGAGATCGCCGACTTCCTCGACAGCGACAGCCGCACGCGGTTCCTCGAACGTCGATACGGCGCGTAACGGGGGACGGGGACGGGATGATACCTCGATGTCATTCCGAGCGAAGAGAGGAATCTGCACCTAATCCCATACACGCTTCGTTCCGAATGCGCCGTTCCCCGCTCCTCTCCTTACGCCGCCGCCGTCGCTGCCTCGAGCTCTTCCTCGTCCTCGATGAGGATTACGCCGCCTAACGGCACGGCGCCGGCAAGCTCACCGATATCTCCGGTGTGGTACGCTTCTTCACCATGCTCTGTCGCGTCGAGCCCGGCGAGCTCGTCGCCCAATGAGGCACGGATCGGCATCACCGCCCGCAGGGTCGCAATGATTCCCGCGGTGATCGACGCTGAAAGCGCCATTGTCGCGACCACGGCGAGTGCCTGCACGCCGAGCTGCATCGGATTTCCAGCAAGCAGTCCGTCCGCACCACCTGGGTTCACTGCCTTCGTCGCGAATACGCCCGTCAATAGCGCGCCGAGAATTCCCGCAACTCCGTGGCATGCGAAGACGTCGAGCGCGTCATCGATCTTCGTGTGCGCGCGCACCTGCATCGCGACGTACACCACTCCCGCTGCCATGGCGCCGATGAGCAAGGCCGAGCGGGGGGTAACGAAACCAGCGGCCGGAGTGATCGCCACCAATCCGACGATCGCCCCGGTCGCTGCTCCGACGGCGGTGGTGCGGCGACTTCGCGCGAGGTCGAGCAACAACCAGCACGCGAGCGCCGCCGCTGCCGCAGCGTGAGTATTCACGAGCGCCGTCACCGCGAGCGGGGAAGCGCTCAGGGCAGAGCCGGCGTTGAATCCGAACCAGCCGAACCACAATAGCCCCGCACCGAGGAGCGTGAACGGCACATTGTGTGGCACCAAGCCGCCGCGCGCGATGGCATGCCGCCGTCCGAGCATCAGCGCCGCAACCAAAGCCGCGGTTCCCGCGCTCACGTGCACGACCGTACCGCCGGCGAAATCGAGCGCACCTAACGATCGCAACCAGCCGCCGTCGCCCCAAACCCAGCGGGCGAGGGGATCGTACACGAGCGTCGTCCATGCGACCGTGAAGAGCAGATACGCGGAGAATCGCAGCCGCTCGACGACCGCGCCCGAGATCAGCGCGACCGTGATCGCCGCGAACATGGCCTGGAAGATCGCGAACGCCAGATGTGGAACGGTTGCCGCGTACGCCGCGTTAGGCGCGGCGCCGACATTGGCCAGTCCCCACCAACTCAGGCCGCCGAGCCACGAGGTGCCCGGACCGAACGCAATCGAGTAGCCGCCGAGCACCCACTGCACCGTGACCAGACCGAGCGCGGCGAGACTCATCATGAACGTGTTCAGAGCATTCTTCTGTCGCACCAGGCCGCCGTAGAACAGCGCAAGCCCCGGCACCATGAGCATCACGAGCGCCGAGCTGACGAGCACCCACGCCGTATCACCGGCTGAGACAACGGGCGTCATGAGGCGATCTCCTCTATCTGTGCCTGACGAGCGCGCGCTTGCACGACGTCGGCCGTCACCGGCGTCAGCGCGGCGATGTCGGATTCGCCCGTGCGGATGCGAATGACGCGGTCGAGATTCTGGACGAAGATCTTTCCGTCGCCGACTTCACCCGTTCGCGCGGCCGAGACGATGGCGCGAATCGTTGGTTCGACAAACGGCTCCGAGACCGCGGCTTCGATCTTTACCTTCTCGCGGAATTCGAGCACGAGTGAGGAGCCCCGGTAGTGCTCGACAATCTCCCGCTCGCCGCCGTGCCCGCTTACGCGCGAAAGCGTCATCCCCGTAACGCCGACTCGGAAGAGCGCCTCCTTTACGTCGCGGAGGCGGTCGGGACGAATGACAGCTGTTATGAGCTTCATGCTTCCCACTTTCCAGTAAAAACCGTTTTGCAAGCTGTCGTTGCCATGGCAGCCTGTCAAGCAATTTTTTGCATTTTGAGCAAAAAACTGAGCACACTAGAGCTTTTCACACGCTACTTCGTCGCATTTGAGCTGTACTTCTTGCGCGTCGTGCAGGATACCTGCTACACTGCTTCGACCTGGCCCAGAGGCTTCTCCATGCCGCACACCGCCGCAGGCAGCACCGCGTCTCCCGCCCCTTCTATTGATTTCGCTCCCGCGCTCCTCCACGGACCACACCACCCCCTCGACCAGCTCTCGCTCGGCAAGATCGTTCAGATCCGCGAGCGACTCCTGGCCGCTCAAGCACAAGGCAAGCGCGTCTACCGCTTCGAGTCCGGCGACCCCAGCTTCGCCCCGCCCGCGCATGCCATCGACGCGATCACACAGGCAGCGCACGCCGGCAAAACGCACTACATCCCGAACAACGGCATCCCCGAGCTGCGCCGAGCCCTCGCGCGCAAGGTGACCGAGAAGAATGGCCTAACGAGTATCACCGCCGACGACATCTTCCTGACCAATGGCGCGATGCACGCGCTCTACGTCGCCTTCGGCGCGCTGCTCGACTCCGGTGACGAGGTGATCATCCCCGATCCGATGTGGACGGAAGTCGCCGAGAACATCCGGCTCGCCGGAGGCGTCCCGGTTGGCGTTCAGCTGCATGCAGCGCACAACTTTGCCTATCGAGTGGACGACATCGCCCAGGCGATAACGCCACGGACCAAGGCGATCTTCCTCAACACCCCGCACAATCC
>DATEGN010000109.1:0-3440 GCA_035280125.1 Gemmatimonadaceae bacterium
CCCGGACCGAGCGAGCGCAAGCGTAAACTGGCATCAAGTCTGCCTTGTGACGGGGGTAGCGGACGAGGTCGATCGTATGGCTTACAGAACTTTTTTAGATTCTGACGGTGTGGAGTGGCACGCGTGGGACGTTGTACCGAAGGCGGTAGAGCGCCGGGTGGCAGAGAGGCGAATTATCGAAGAAGCGGTTGGTTTCGCCGACCGTCGCCATGGGGAACGGCGCCAACTCGACGGGAGTGGCACACCTCTCACGAGTGGGATACGCGAAGGCTGGTTATGCTTTGACGCGGGCGAGGACCGCAGACGCCTCTCGCCGATTCCACAGGACTGGGAGGACTGCGCACACCGGACGCTCGAACGCTACTGCCGGTTAGCGATTCCGGCGCGTTTCGCGTCTCGGTCTGGGCGGCCTCGCTGACCAGCGTCGTCGATCACCAGAGGTACCCATTGCGCGGCGGACCAGTCCGCGGTTAGCAGCTCGATCACGCGTTGCTCGGCGTAGGGATGCTCCGCGATGTCGATGAGCAATTCGCCTTGGCCGGAACGGCGCCACTGCTCCCGGACACGATCGGCAAAGGCGACGGCGCCGACATGATCGGCGCAGCGTAAGGCAACGGCAATCGCGGCGTCGAGGTACCCTGCGAGATCTCCCGACGGACTTCGCACTTGTCTGAGGATTACTTCTCCAAGGGCCAGCGTTGCGCCGTACCGCTCCGGTCGAATCACGAGAATGGAGAACCCAAAGCGCTCGCGGGCGATGAGGACGTTCATCGCGTTGCGGAAGGCGTGCCCGTCGAGGAGCGAGTAACCGGCAGCGACGCGCGGTTGGGTAATCAGCGGTCTGGTTTCCGCGCGTTGCGCGCTCGAGATGCTTCGCCTGGCTATTCCGATGACTCCGCTGCGGGCCCACTGCTGCGACATCCACCCTCTCCGACAACTCGCCCCATCCCCGGCCGCTCCCCAATCGGGGGTGCCAAACGGCGCCAACATGGCAAATCCAATTGCACGTGCCGTTCCGCGACGCGAAAAGTGGACAGGTGCCGTGGCATGAGCATGCGTGAAACGGCGAGGGCGTAGACAGCGTACTGAAAGCGACACCGGTCGGTCGCATTCTCGCGGTTCAACGGTCAAACGGACATCACACCGATGTGGGCAATCCTCAAGTGGCTGGCGATGCGGCTCGCGATCGTCCGCTGGATCTTCAAGATCCTCGGCTTTCTCACGTTTCTTCCGATCGCGTTCCTTCTCAAGGCAGTGGGCCTGCCCATTCTGATCGTGCTCGCGGTGCTCGCGCTGCCGATCTTCCTGCTGCTCTTCCTCTTCGGCCTTCCGATTTTCGTCGTATTCGCCGTCGGTGCGCTCGCGATGGGCGTTCTCTTTGCCGCGCTCGCGTTCGGTGTCTTCGCGTTGAAGATCGCGATCTTCGTGGTCCTGCCAGTGTGGCTGCTCTGGCGCTTAGTCACGTGGATGTTCCGCGGACGGGATAGGCGTGAGACTCCGGCGCCAAGACCAAGCGAAGGCGCGGATCCGGCCTAACGGCTGTCCCCCGTCCCCTCCCTATCGCTGCCCGGCCGTCGGCCGATCGCCTAACGGTGGGACGGCCTTTGCGCTCGGGATCGCTTCGCGATGCTCGGGCGGCACGAGCTCCGTATCCCAGTCCAGCGAGTGACGGAACTCGTCGCCGAGCTCGCGGTGCGTACGCCAGAAGTAGAAACCCATCGCCGACGCTGCAATCAGGTTGCCAAGCATGACCTGATACCACGCGAGCGCCTTCAACGAGCTGGCCTCGCCCAACAACCCAGTGAATCCATAAAAGCCGATCTCCGTCGCGACGAACAGCACAACGAATCCCAGCAAGATCGAGGGCTCGCGCTTCGCGAGATGCACGATGAGCGAAGCGAGAAGTCCGACGAACATAAAAGCGCCGAAGTGAAAGACGGTATAGACCAAGACAAACGCGGTCTTGCTGTCTGTTGCGTCGGCGGGACCGAAGACGTCGAGGAGGCCGTTGCCCAGCGCCGCGGGAGTGCGGAACGGCTGACCGGCGATCGAATCGATGATCAGGAACCAGATCGCGATGGCTGACGCGCCGATCAATCCCGCAATGATACCGTCGTGCAACATCGGATGCGGTTGGTCGGCGAAGCCATGGTAGCTCGCATTCACGGCCTTTGCGTTGCGCCGCCACGGAATGATGAGGAGCAGGGCCAGGACGAGGATCGGCACCCAGACCATGCCTTCGCCGCTCGCGTATTGTGTCAACGTCGCGGGAACCATCACGACCGCGAGAACGATTGCTGAGAACGAGGCCAGGGAAGGGATGAGGAGGCCGATCGCCGCCGCGCACTCGACCACGCCGACAATGAAGCGCATCCATTGCGGAAAACCGTGCATCGCCGACGCGGCAAAGGTGACCGTGCCCGAGCCAATTAGGAGCGGAACCCCGGTGAGCAAGAAGAGACCCGCCAGCAGAAGACTCAACGTCCAGACCACAAAGGCATCGACTGCGAGAGCTCTCGTCATGAGCCACCTCGGCTTCAGAAGGGCACCGCTGACACCTGCCACTGCACGCGGTGCGTCGCCATCTTCCTGATTACATATGGAATCGCCTGCTGCACTGCCGCCCGAAACACTCGAGGGCTGGTACGCGCTTCATCAGCTTTATACCGTCGAACGCCGGGCGCTCCGCTCGCTGGCGCCCAATGCGCTGCGTGATCTTCGCTGTGCAACGGCTGAGCGTCTTGGGGCGATCATGCGCCACGACGGCGAAGGATGGAGCGCCGTCGTCCCGCTGGTCGGATCGACTGCCGATGTTCTGTTGATGCACTTTCGGCCGACGCTCGATGATCTCCGCGACGTTCAGCATCGAGTCGATGACCTGGATGTCATGGAGTACCTGCGTCCCACGATGTACTTCCTGAGCGTGACGGAGCTCGGATTGTACCAGCTCGCCGCGCACGGGCAGGATGATCCGCAGCGCGAAGCGCGTCTTCGCGCCGAGCGCGAAAGCCCGCATACTCTGCGCCGCCTGTACCCGCCGATTCCGGAAAACATGCCGTACGTCAGCTTTTACCCGATGTCGAAGCGCCGGGACACGGGACAGAACTGGTACACGCTGCCGCTGCCGGAGCGGAGCAAGTTGATGCACAGCCATGGCCTCACCGGCCGGCGATACGCCGGTCGCGTCACGCAAATCATCACGGGCGCTATCGGTCTCGATAAGTGGGAGTGGGGCGTGACGCTCTTCGCCAAAGATCCAGTCGACTTCAAAAAACTCGTTACCGAGATGCGTTTCGACGAAGCGAGCTCGAAGTACGCGGAGTTCGGGGATTTCTACGTTGGGCGTCTGGCGGATGCAGAGTCTTGGGCTGAAAAGAGCATCAGCCGCTGAGCGGCTATCATCTCGAGGGCACGATCTCGACTCGAACATTGAACGTCAG
>DATEGN010000110.1:0-6313 GCA_035280125.1 Gemmatimonadaceae bacterium
CGCGGCACCTCGGACGGGACTACTTGGAAGCAACTCGTGAATTCGACGGCAACCGGTCTCACCAATCTGCGAAACATTTACGGAACCAACCTCACGTCGATCTTCAATGATTGGGCGGTGGCCAACATCGCCGATGACGTGCCGGGCGCGACGAATCCGGAGTGGCAGCATCCAAGCTGGAACTTCCGTTCGGTCTACGATTTCATTCCGAGCATCAAGCAGTTTCCGCTCTCTACGGTGACGGTGGGCGACGCATCACCGCTTTCAGTCACCCTGAACGGTGGGGGCGCAGCGTATGTGCGCTTCACGATCCCCGCGAACCAGGTCGGCTCGGTGAAGTGGACGGCGCCAGCGACCGGCGTGACGATGTCGATCGTTAGGCTGAAATAGTGATTGGTGCTTCGAACAACGAAGGCCCGCGAGCTTTGCTCGCGGGCCTTTTCATTTGAACGAACGATCAATCACCAACAACGAGTAACCAGCTTCATCCCTTCGCCGTGTCGTGCAACCCTGGCTCGCTCGCCAGCACGGCCTTCGCGATCTCCACCATCGGCACCGAGCGATCCTGGCTCGTGCGCTGCAGGATGCGATAGGCTTCCTGCTCCGACGATCCCGTGCGGCGCATGAGAATTCCCTTCGCGCGCTCGATCGTCTTACGATTCTCCAGCGCTTGTTTGGCGGCTTCGGCGTCCTTGCGCGCGTTCAACAGTTCTTTCGCTCTCGTTGCGGCAAGACGAATCGTCGAATCCAGAACGCGCGGTGGCGCAGGCTTCGGCAAAAATGCAATCGCGGCGGTCGCGGTGACGTCGCGATCGCTGAGCGTGAGTGATTGATCGCCGCTGAACAGCACGACGGCGACGCCCGGAATCTGTTGCGTTATCCGCTCGGCGGCCTCGATCCCTGAGCCATCCGGCATGTGAACGTCGAGTAAAACGACATCGGGCACGACATCTCTCGCGCTCTCGTACGCCTCACGTCCCGTCGCCACTTCCGATACAACGGTGTGGCCGAGCGTCGCGAGAAGCTCAACGAGCAGAGATCGTGCGTTGTCGTCATCTTCGGCGATCAGGACGCGAATCTTTGCGGTTTCACTCATCTGGCGTGAATCTGTATCGGCGCTGAAACGAGCGCCAGCCTCATTACGGACGCTCCTCTGCGGCACCGAACCCTCTGCTGAATTGAAATTCGAATCGACGACGTTCATGCTCCGGCCACTCGAGCCAGAAGTTCTGACGTACGCACCGGTTTACGCAGTACGAAATCCCCCTCCGCGCCCGCGGTCGCGCGCGGCTCCCATCCCGTCACGACGCCAATTCGCAACGTCGGCCAGCGTTCTCGTACAACAGCGATGAGGTCCCATCCACTGCCGTCGGGCAAGCCAATATCCGTAACGAGAACGTTATACGGAGTGCCACCATTCTTCGCGGCCGACTCGAGCTTTGCTGTGGCGTCGCGCACACATGTCACAGTATCGACCGTATGCCCCTCGGACTCCAGTAGCGCCTGCATGAATTCACGACTGTCAGTGTGATCCTCGACGAGAAGCACGTGTCGCGGCGCCCGCGTTCTTGTTTGCTGCTCCACGGAAACGGCCGTCCCGCCAGCGACCGCGAGTGGAAACACGAGTCGAACCGTTGTTCCTACGCCAGGCATCGACTCGATCTCGGCGTGACCCCGGTGCCGCTTTACGATGCCATAAACCTCAGCAAGGCCGAGGCCCGTTCCTGCTTTGCCTTTGGTCGTGAAAAACGGCTCGAACGCACGCTCGCGGACTTCCGCCGACATGCCGACGCCGGTGTCACGGACCTCGACATCCACTTCGCCACCAGTCGAATACGTCCGAATCGACAATGTGCCACCACCTGCCATCGCATCGAGCGCATTCTGAACGAGGTTCAGCAATGCCTCACGCAACTCACCGGCGATACCACGCACCATCGCGCCGCTCGCGAGATTGCTCTCGAACTGCACCACTCCGCCCTTTGCCCGCTCAGCCCATAGCGGTCGCGTCATCGCAACGACTTCGTCGCACACCTGAGAGAGATCGACCAGCTCTTCGCTCTCACCTTGCAGCGGCTCCTGCCGAATGAAGCGACCCACGCGCGCCGCGGTCGCCGCGCCAGTCTCGGCGGCTTTCGCGATGCGATCGGCATAGTCGCGCACCTTGTCAGGATTATTCGCGCTCGCCTGCAGTAGATACGCAGCAGCCATGATAGGGTTGAGCGCATTGTTCACATCGTGCATAACGCCGGCGGCAAGCTGTCCGACCGCGGCCAAACGGCGTTCACGGGCTCTCGCTTCTTGGAGAGCGAGCACTTCCGCGGTGCGCTCCTCGACCATTTTCTCGAGCCGCTCAGCTTCCGTCGACACTCGGTCGTAGAGCTCGGCTGTTCGACGTGCCTCTTCCTCGAGCTGCCTAGCGAGTTGTGTCTTCACGGTGACGTCTCGCTCGACGGTGACCGCGCCTCGAATCTTTCCGTGCTCGTCGTACAGTGGATTCGAGTTCACCTCGATGATGACCTGACGGCCGTCAGGCCCGCGCTTCACGGCGAGGGTCTCACCGCGGACGCGCTCGCCACGTAACGCACGAGCGGTCGGGTGCTCGTGCATGAACAAACTCGTGCCGTCGATCGTTCTTGGTCGATCCAACTGCCAGAGCTCGCGCAATGTCGAGGGCTGGCCCGTTGGATGGTCGTGCAAGGCCTGTGCGTTCGACCTAACGGTTCGACCTTCCGTATCGACCACGCGCACCGAGTCTGGAATGACGTCGAAGATCGACTCCAGCTGGGCAACGCTCCGAGCAAGGTCTTCACGGAGTTCCTCTCGCTCGGTGACGTCGATGCCCGCAAAGAGCAGCCCCCGCGTTTTGCCGCTGCCGCCGCGTCGACCTGGTTCGGCGAGTGGCGTGAACGTGACTTCGATGAGGCGACGGCCGGCTCTCGTCTGAAACGGAATGCGCGCGGCGACGACGGGAACGCCGTCGAGCGCACTGTCGATCTGGTCGGTGAGATCGGCGAGAGCGTTCGGGAACGCATCGTAAATGGCGCGCTGCGCGGCCCCGGCGACGTCGAGACCGGTGAGCTCGCGATACCGCGTGTTTGCGGTGACGAGCTTCAGGTCCGCGTCGAAGGTCGCGAACGCGAGAGGCACCGCCTCGAAGAGGAGCTCGAGGCGAGCGATCTCCGACGGGACAGTCTGTCGACTACGGTCCACGTCGGAATTGGAGTGCGGCACGGTGATCGACAGGATGAGTCGTGAGTACAACTGGCAACGTGTCCCACGATGGCCGGGGGGAGTAGCCGTGTCAATGACACGGAGCGCGGAGTCACGTTGAAGGTGTTGGGGTATCTCGCCCGCGGTTGGAATCGCGCGTGATCAGACGTGCGCCAAGTCCGTACCTGAAAAACGCATACCCCCATTCGATAAGCACGCTAAGCCGGTTACGAAAGCCAGCGAGATAGAGAATGTGCAGGAATAGCCAGAACCACCACGCCGGATGACCGGAGACGCGAATGCCGTGGCCGAAGTCCGCGATTGCTTTGTAGCGACCGATGGTCGCCAGGTCGCCCTTGTTTCGATATCGAAAGTCGCGGCGACCTTCGCCACGGATAGTGTGTAGGACATTGTGCGCCGCGGAGCGACCACTTTGAATCGCGCCCTGCGCCACGCCTGGCACCGGCTTTCCATCCGTCGACATCACCGCCAAGTCACCGACCACGAAGATCTCCGGGTACTCGGGCACGCTCAGATCCGGATTCACACGCACTCGCCCTGCTCGATCGACTGGCACTGACGAACCGAGTAATCTGCCAAGTGGGGACGCTGCATTACCCGCGGCCCAGAGCACAGTGCGCGCAACGATGCGCTCATCTCCGATGCACACGGCACCGGGCTCGATCGACGTCACCAGAGTCGACGTCCGCACCTCGACACCTAACTCTCGCAGGTCTTGCTCAGCGTGTCTGGCGAGATTCTCGGTAAAAGTCGGCAGGATGCGCGGTCCACCCTCGAGAAGTATGACGCGAGCCTTCGCCGTGTCTATCCGGCGAAAATCGCCGCGCAAACTGTGGCGCGCGATGGTCGGCAGCATGCCCGCGAGCTCGACGCCCGTCGGACCACCGCCAACGATCACGAAGGTCAGATACGCGTCACGCTCCGCGTCGCTGGTCGCCTTCTCCGCCTCCTCGAAAGCGGACAGAAAGCGCCGGCGAATCTCGAGGGCGTCTTCGATGCTCTTGAGCCCCGGCGCACTTGATTCCCATTCGGGATGACCGAAATACGAATGCCGCGCTCCAGCAGCGATGATGATGTAGTCGTAAGGCAGCTCCGCGCCGCTATCCAACACGGCAACGCGACGAACCGGATCGACGCGCTCGACCTCGGCCATGAGAACTTCGGTATTCTTCTGCTTCCGGAGCAGCCAGCGAATCGGCGCCGTGATATCAGTCGGCGCGAGGGCCGCCGTCGCAACCTGGTAAAGCAGCGGCTGAAACGTGTGATGATTGGTGCGATCGACGACGGTGACGTTGGTGAGCGTGTCGCGAAATTCGCGCGCGGCGTAGAGTCCGCCAAAGCCGGCACCGATGATCAGGACGCGAGGCAGTTGCATCCTGGAGATTTAATGGAATGAGGAACGGAGTGCCGACGCACTCACAAGGTCGATCGCTCGCTCTGCCACGATCCATCGAGGAGCTCAGCGACCGCGACGCGGCCGCTCGCCTGCGCCGAGGCTCCGGCAAAAAAGGCGAACGTTCTAACTTCGAGGGCGACGGGTCCAACTTCGTAGGCGACGGCGGCAAAAACTCCGGCGCCGTTGCCACCTCGGCAGCATCACCTGCCAAATCACGAGGCGCCGGCAGCAATTCGTGAGGCGACGCGGGCAAAACCGAAGGCGACGGGAGCATTTCGCGAGGCGACGCGGGCAAAACCGAGGGCGACGGGAGCATTTCGCGAGGCGACGCGGGCAAAACCGAAGGCGACGCACGCTGTAACCGAGTGCACCGCGGCAATGTAGAACACGACCGTCGCAATCCTGGCAGTTACCATGATTTGTTGGCAGGCGACGGTGGCACTTCGCGACACGACCGCGACGTCACACGACACGACCGCGGCTTCACATGACACGACCGTGACCTAAGTCGAGAGAAAGGCGGGATTTCCGACGATGTCAGAGGAAGGATCTCGGCGTCGCGATCCCCTTCGGGCAATAACTAACGTCATGACACTATAGCATTCCCGAATCACAGACGCTCCACCCTCCCCTCCGCCAGTCGCGCACCTAACGTGATCGCTAACACGAGCGCGATGAGCAAGACCGAGTACGCCGCCGCGGTTCCGAATGACAAGGAGCGCAATTGCGCGAGAATCTCGATCGAGATTGGGCGATTGGAATGGGTGTAGAGCACGACACTGGCGACGAACTCCCCGACGGCAGCGATGGCGGCGAGCATCGTGCCCGCCACGAGTCCCGGCCGCGCCGCGGGAAGGACAACGCGCCGCATTGCGAGAAGCCACGAAGCGCCGAGTCCGCGCGCCGCGTCCTCGAGCGACGCGTCCATCTGCCGCAGTGACCCTTCGACGGCGCTCGTGAGAACGGGCACGTTGCGGACGAAGTACGCGAGCGGGAGGATCCAGAAGGTGCCGACGAGCAGAACGCGGCCCGCGATCGGCTTATTGACATCGAAGGTCGCCGCGAGGCCGAGTGCGATCGCGGTTGCGGGAATTGCCCAGGGAAGCACGACCAGGAGCTGTAACAGTCGTCGGCCGGGCGCTCGCGTGAGCACGATCAGGTACGCCGCGATGAAGCAGACGACGACATTGGCCGCGGTCGCGATGACCGACATGCCAACGCTGTTCGTGATCGGGCGCCACAGCTCAGGATCAATGGCGAGCCGGCGAAAGTTGTCGAGCGTGTACTCGGGCGGGAGAATCTGGGTCGTCCACGCTCCGTCGCGGGCGAAGGAGACGAGCACGACCATCGCGTGAGGCAATACGAGGAATGTCACGACGACGATCGCGACAATCGGCGCGAGGGCACGGGCCGTACGAGATTTCACCGCGGCACGCGTCGCCTTTCCCTTTCCAGTGAGGGCATAACGACGTCGGCGCTCGAGCCATCGCAACACGAGCAATGCGGCAACCGCCGCGAGCGCGAGCACCGTCGTCTCGACATACGCGAGCCCCATCTGTCCATTCAATTTCGAGACGAGAATTTGCGTCGCGAGGACGCGCGTGCCGCCACCAAAAATATACGGCGCGCTGAACGAGCCTAACGAGCTCATGAACACGAGCAACATCGAGCCGGCAATCGATG
>DATEGN010000111.1:0-3461 GCA_035280125.1 Gemmatimonadaceae bacterium
CGCTCTCGCTGGTTGTCGAAGCGTCCGAGTCGCATCATCGCTTGCCGTCCTCGGTGGTCGTCCGTTTCACGCTGACGCGCTTGGAAGCATCCCAACTCCGTATCTCCCAACTGGCAGGCTCGCCGATTCTCTGGACGCGCGCGTGTACCATCCTTCCGGCCATTGTGCTGTACGGCGAGGCGATGACTTCCCAGTCGCTGGTCTCGTCAGCGAGACGATCGCCAACCTGAAGCTCCATTGGAAGGACCTTGATGGCGGCCGGTGCTGCTGGCTCGCTCTTCTTCTCTGAGCGCCGTCTAGCCATTCATGCTGACCTTCTGGGGCATAGGAACATTGGGTGATCCTCCCCTTACGAGTCTAGCGCGGATTCTGCTGCCGCCCGAATAACGGTGGGTCGCGAGGAGGGTCTAGTTGAACCAGCCTGCGCGCCGGATCTCACTCCGCAACGCGAGCGCCCGCTTGAACTCGACGCGGACAATCGCCCACTGCTCGCCACTCCAGCGCGTGTGCAGCATCCCGCGCAGGACGCGGTTGATGCGGAGCCAAGGGTGCCAGAGGCGGGCGGCGCGCTCGGTCACTTCTTCAATCGCACGTCTTCGTAAGGCGAGGAGTACGGGTAGTATTCGATCAGCCCGAGCCCGGACTCCTCGACGCGCGGTCCCACTCCGGCCAGGCCCGCCGGTTCCCAGATCGGTACGAACATCACGCGCTCATGTGCGAGCCGTTGGATCTGTTGGAGCAGCGCTGCCCGCTTTGTCGGGTCGTGCTCACTCGCCTGCCGCGAAAAGAGGTCATCCATATCAGGGTGGCTGCCGTACACGTAGGGGCCACCGCGGACCATGAAGTTCTCGATGCGCAGGGCCGCGTTGCCAAACGCGCCGCCTGCCGCGAGCACGAGCGAGTGCTGAAATCGTCGCTCCCGCCACTGCTGGAGAAACGCCGCTCGCTCGATCAGGCGCAGTTTCGTACGGATGCCGACTACGCCGAGATCGTTCACCACGGCCTCGCTGAAACCCGCGGAGGACGTTTCGCCGTTGAAGTCGCCGGCATCGAATCCGTTGGGATAGCCGGCCTCGGCGAGGAGCTTGCGTGCCTGTGCGGGCTCGTATCGGTATGCCGGCGGCGACCATGCGAACTCGAGTCTGGACGGGATGATGCTCGCTGACGGTCGGGAGAATCCCAGGGTCTCCGCCTGATTGATGGCATTGCGGTCGATCGCCACTGCCGCGGCCAGGCGTACGCGCCGGTCGTGCCACGGCGACTTCGGATCCCACTGCTGCGCCCCGAAGTCGATCCACTGCGCGACGCCGACCAGGTTCGCCGAAAGCTTCAGAATCGGCGTACGCTTCACCGCTTCGCCGAGAGGGCCACGGAGCGAATAGGCGATGTCGATGTCACCGCGCTGGAGCAGGGCGAGCCGCGTCGCATCGTCCGGGACAACGCGCAGCACGAGCCGATTGACCGTGGGTCTCTTGCGCCAGTACCGGTCATGCGCTTCGAGGACCAGTTCGACGCCCGGGGTATACGACACGAACCTGTACGGTCCGGCGCCCACGGGCGCCTTCTTGAAGCCGTCGTCGCCAACCTTCTCGATGTATTTTTTCGGCACGATCCACGCCGCCTTCGTCATCGGCGTCGCGTAAGCAGCCATGAAGTCCGGCCACGGCGCCTTGAGCCGGAATCGGACGTGGAGGGGATCGACGACCTCGACGGTGGCGACCCGATCTTTGAGCAGCTTCGCGCTCGCGCCCCGGTAGCGATCGAAGGAGAACTTCACGTCATCGGCCGTGACCCGTTCGCCGTTGTGGAACAGGACGCCACTCCGGAGCGTGAACTCGTACACCAGGCCGTCTTTCGAGACCTGCCACGACTCGGCGAGACTCGGCGCAAGAGGCTGACCGGGCATCGGCTTCACCAGCGCATCGTGGAGTGCGGACATAACCACCAGTGATGTCTGAACCGGAGAAAACTCGCCGGGATCGAACCACGCGGGCACCAGAGACACCTGAAGGGCCCAGGTCATCTGCGACTGCGCGCTGGCCGTGGGGACGAACCCGACATGCAGCGCGAGGAGGATCAGGATGCCTGAGATCCGCCACGCAAAGCGGCAATGTCGCGCACGCGGTCGCTCGCGGTCAAGCGTCATACGGGGCCTCCGCTCCATGTAGTATCGGCCAGAACCGAAAATTTTCGAACGGCCGGTACGTGAGCGTAGTCTTCGTTGCGGATTGCTCCACGCTGCTCCACGCTCGCCGTCATGTTGAGTGGTCCGGCGCGCGACGAAGCTCTAGCCCGGATGGCCTTGATTGCTCGTTTGGTCAGCCGTCGAAGCCAACATCTACCACAAGTGCAATAGTGCCCCAGTCGCCCTTTAGGGAAGTCTTGAGTCGGCCGCCCGCTGCGTCGCTTGCCACGGCGTGCGCTCCCAAGCGGTGTCGGTCGTGCTCGTTGGCGAGTGCTCCATGCCGGTCGTATAGAAGGTAGCGCGCCAGCCGCGCTCGTCGTACTGAGTCAATTGCAGGGCGTAGCCTTGGCGGTGCATCCCCGCGGCGACGACCGGCCCACGAGTCGAGCCAGTGCGGAGCGCAGGAGGGAGCGGTCATAAATGCTGCCCGGAGACTGGAGTTGATCGACTGCGGCGACTCGGCAGGCGCGCCCCTCTCTCGAGCTGCCCTCCGCGGATTCGTTCCTGGAGTTGCTCAGCTTCTCCCACCCACATCTTGTCCACATGTTCACAGTTATCCACAGCAGTCGGAATAGCACGGCGGGATGCCGTCTCGCGGACGGGGTCGCCAAAAGGTACGGTCTGTTCGTCCACCGCGAGCACTGACCCAAGAATTCGCCCATTCGACGGGGTTACACGCGAGACGAGGCGCATGTCGGCGCATTTGGTGCGGGCAAAACGAACCATTGACATCGCCGATGGCGTGGTTTCTAAGCTGGATATCGCGATCGACTCCGCCGCAAAGGCTCGCCGATCTTCCCAGGGACGATGGCCCGTCTGATGTGAGGAGCGAAGCGCCATGGAAGCGCGCCGGAAGCCACTGGCTAAAGTAGAAGGGCGCCGTCGTCTGCCGTTCAGTGGGCTCACGATTGCCTGGCGCGGCACGCCGAGCCTCGACGACTGGATGGCCTACATCGTCCGAACGAAGTCGACGAAATTCATCCTCGCCGATCGCGTGTCTGAGCGGAAGGTGAAAACGCTGCTGTCGCGGCTCAAGACGATGTCGAAGAAGGACGTCGAGCGGCTCGCGAAGGGCTAGGGCAGAGAGCTCGACCGTCGCCTGGCCGGCCAGGATGTCATGCCTCTTGCCGTCCCGAGAGAGGGCGGGCATACTGAGCGCCTCTGCGACCCGAACAAGCGTATGACGCCCAAACGAATCGAGGATCTTCTCGACCGTATTGGGTGCCTGAGGCACCCGTGCGATCTCGATCTGCTCCTGTTTTTCTATCGACATCCG
>DATEGN010000112.1:0-4024 GCA_035280125.1 Gemmatimonadaceae bacterium
TTCGCCGACGCGCGGCGCTATGCCGATGCCCGCGCTCAATACGACACATTGCTCGTCCTGGCTCCGACGGGCGCACTGCTGCTCGAGCGAGCGCGTCTCCTGCTTGCGTTAGGGGACCGTGCCGGCGCCGAAGCGGATCTCTGGGCGTCGCAGAAGCTGCAGGCACCGGCCGACGCATATCTCCTTCTCGGCGATCTGCTCCGTGAGCGCGGTGACTACCGCGGCGCGCGTTCGATGTATGCGGCCGCGCGCCATGGTGCGACGGCCGGTGCGCGGACGACAATAGCCAGCGCGCTCGCGCAGCTCGACCGAGAAGAGCGGCCGGCAATCCTCGCACCGCTCGTTGGCGACGATCCGGGCTGGCGCATCTCCGAAGACGCCGCCGTGGACAACCTCGGCCTCGGGTACTCCGTGCTCAGCCTCGGCCGCACGATACCGATCGCCAGCAGCACGCGCATCACGTTAGGCGGCGAATGGCGGGAGCTCTCGCAACACACCGCGGCGAGGAACGTCAATCTGCGAGGCTTTGGTGGCACTGTCGGCGGTTGGCAGGAGGCTGCCTACGGTCCGGTGCTCGGCCGCCTCGCAATAGAAGGCGGCGCCGTGCAGCATCCGAGTGCGGGGACGTTGGGCGAGGCGCGCGGGGTGCTCTCAGCCTGGCTCTTCGCGTGGCAGGCGACCGGTGAGCTCGCGATCCAACCGGCGTATCCGTCGCTCTTTTCGGTTGACGCATTGCTCCCCGCGGCGGGCGGCGCTCCGCTCACGGAGCGCGACGCCACCGTTACCCTCGGCGGTCCACTCGGCCCCCTGGACGTCGGCGTGAGCTGGCAGCGTGCGCAGGTGAGCGATGGCAATCATCGCCTAACGATCGAAAGCTACGCGCGCTACCCGCTTGGAGCGAACGTCTTCGCCGTGTACTCGGGGAGCGGGGTGCAATTCTCCCAGCGAAGCACGCTCTACTGGGATCCGCAGCTGTACGCCTCACAGGGTGCCGGTGTCGAGTACTCCGTTCGACAGGCGCGAGGATTCTCCTTCGCGGCTCGAGTGCTCCCCAGCTATGCCTGGAGCGACGAGTCGCCGATCATCGCTTCGGCCGACGGTTCTGTCGTTCGCGGCCCCATCGCACGTCACACGGCCGTCCAGATGGGCGCTTCGGCGGACGCGGGCTATCGCGCGCACGGCTGGGACGCCGCGGGCGCGCTGAGCTACGGCCGTGGCCGAGCGGGCGACTATCAGCGATTCGGCGCATCGATCACCGTGCGCCTGGGTTCGTGACATGCAGACGACGACGCTTCAGATCGCGATCGCGTTCGTACTGACGTTTCTCGTCGTCCTCATTGTTCGCAACGTGTTGCTGCTGTGGTTGAGCTATCTCCAACACATCGAGAATCGCGGCCGGGATGCCGAGTGCACGCACCAACCGCCGGTAACGATTCTGGTTCCCGTTTATAACGAGGAGGCTGTGATCGGTCCGGCGCTTCGCAGCCTTCTCGAGCTTCGATATCCCGTGTTTCACGTCATCGTCATCGACGATGGCTCGAGCGACGCCACATACGAGCGTGCCGCAGCGGTGGCCGGACAGTATGGGCAGAGCAGTATTCACGTCGTGCGGAAGCACAACGGCGGCAAGGCGAGTGCACTCAACACCGGCATCAGCCTCGCAACCACCGATTTCGTGCTCTGCATGGACGGCGACTCGCGACTCCACGCGGACACGCTGCGCTTCGCGATGCGGCACTTCATCGACCCACGCGTCGGCGCTGTCGCGGGGAATGTGAAAGTTGTGAATCGGCAGAACGTGTGGACAAGGCTTCAGGCGCTCGAGTACGTCGAGGGGCTGAACACCGCACGCCGCGCACAGGGCTTCCTGCGCGTCGTGAACATCATTCCTGGTCCGATCGGCGTATTTCGCCGCGACGCGTTACTGCGCGCCGGCGGCTACGACACAGACACATTCGCCGAGGACGCGGATCTCACGCTCAAGCTGCTCACCGCGGGTTGGCATGTTGCTTATGAGGAGCGCGCGATCGCGTACACCGAAGCGCCGGAGCATTACCTCGATCTCATCAAGCAGCGGTATCGCTGGACGCGAGGGATTCTCCAGGCATTGCGCAAGCGCGCGTTATGGCTCGGCGCGCCACAACGCGGCGTTGCGCTCTGGCTTTCGCTTCTCGTTATGCTCTTCGAGGCGGTCGTGTGGCCGATGATGAACGTCATTGGCAATCTGCTTTTCACGGTCGCGGCACTATCGGCCGGCGCCGCATCGGGTGTGCTCTATTGGTGGGCTCTGCTGACAATGCTCGACGTTGCCGCGGCGCTCTACGCGGTCGGGATGGAGGGCGAAGATCTGCGGCTCATCCCGTACGCGGTGGCCTACCGCTTCTTTTTCATCACCATGATCGACGTCGCGAAGCTCTTTGCGACGGTTGAAGAAGTGGCGCGCGTTCGCATGACCTGGGGAAAGCTCGAGCGAGCCGGACGTCTGTAACCCTAGCCCCTAGCCCCTGATGTCGGTCAACGTTCTTCTGTCCACCATCATCCTTGTTTCATTTCTCGTAACGATCGTAATGGCCGTCGGCAGTTACATCGCGTACAAGCTGCGCGAGGCACGACGTCCGCGGCTCGAGCTTCCCGCGATTGACGGCGAATCGCCCTACTTCGAGCGCTTGCTCGCCGACGAGAAATGAAGCGGCCGCGTCCGACGACACTCGCCTTTTCGCTCGCGGCTGCACTCGTCGTTGTCGTGTCCGTCATGCTCACCCTTCGCCGCGGCGACGCGGCGACACGGACGGAGCCAGCTCGCTTCTCGGGCTCGCGCGTCGTCCAGCGAATGCCGTCGCTCCTCGCCGATGCGCATCTTCCAGCTCGAGTCGTCGTCGACGTGCTGCGCGACAAATCAGCTGTCTCGTTCTATACCAGTCCGAGCACGCTCGATTCGATCACCGATATCTGGCGAACCGCGCTCACCGTCGCGGGCGCCGACGCACGAGTGGTGACAGCAAGTGTCGCGGCCGGCGATCGTGCCGCGCGCGTCCTCATCGTTCCCTCGTCGCCCTGCCTAACGGTCGAAGCGCGCCAGGCGATCGACGGATTCGCCGCGCGTGGCGGCGGCATCCTCCTCACCGGTCTCGCCGGCGTGTATGACGCTGGGTGCCGGCCCATCGGCTACGGGCTGATCGTCACCACGACCGGTGCCTCGCGCGCCGACACGCTCGATACGCGGCCAATGACGTACCTAACGATTCCGGCGGGGAGTCGCCTGGCGGTCGACATTCCACCGGGCTCGCGGATCGATCTCAACCCTGGCCGGCAAGTCGCGCTGCGCACACCGCGTCGCGACGCATTTTTCTCGGACTACGCGCTGCAGCCGCAGCCGGCCGGTAACGAACCACTCCTCGACGCTGCTATCACCCATGTTTCATATGGCCGCGGGCGCCTCGTGTATTGGGGTTTCGAGCTTCGCGACGTCGTCCGTCTGCCGTGGGATCGCGCGCTGAGCGCAATCCTGGTACGCAACAGCGTCGCGTGGGCGGCTGGCCTTCCCATCGGCAGTATCGAGCCGTGGCCGAAAGGACGGATTGCTGCTGCCACAATCGCCCAGGACGTCGAGGCGGGCTTCTCCAATGCCAAGTACGCCCTCGATTCACTCGAAGCGGCCCGCGTTCGGTCGACGTTCTTTCTCACCTCGAATCTCGCGCACGCCTATCCACGCTTATCGCGCGACTTGGCCAACGGAGGCGAGGTCGGGAGTCACACCGAGAACCATCGCTTGTTAGGCGGTCTGCCACTCGGAGATCAGCACGGTCGATTGGAGAAATCGGCCAAGGACCTGGCACAGCTGATTGGCCTGCCAACGGTCAACGGACTGCGACCGCCGCAGGAGCAATTCGACGTTGCCACCATGAACGCTTGGATTGCCGTGGGCGGGCGATACGTGTTTGGGGCCAACGACTCCCGGTCGGTATCGCCGGAGCTGCTGCCCATCGGACACGACACGCTCGTGTTGATTGGCCGAGTTGGAAGC
>DATEGN010000113.1:0-7314 GCA_035280125.1 Gemmatimonadaceae bacterium
GCAGTTGTTGTGATAGAACAGGTATTTCAAGTCGCCCGACGTCCGCGACACGTCGGGCTGACCGAGCCGCTCGACGACCTTCGCTTCCGACATCCCTGGATCGATGGACTTCGGCGCTTGCGCCCTGCTCGCCGTAGCGACGAGGCTGAGCAGAGCGAAAACGGTAGCAGCACGCAGCATGATGGCGCCTCCTCACGATTTACGCGGCAACGCGCGAAAGTATAGACTCGAAGACGCCCATTCCGTCGCTGGAGCCGAGGAGCTCGTCTACCGCGCGCTCGGGATGGGGCATCATTCCGAGGACGTTGCCGGCTGCGTTCACGATGCCCGCAATCGCGTTCATCGATCCGTTTGGACTCCACCACTCGTCCGCATCGCCGGGTCCGCCCACGTAACGAAAGACGACTCGACCCTCCCCTTCGATTCGGGTCAACGTCTCGGCGTCCGCCGTGTAGCGGCCGTCACCGTGGGCGATGGGAATCGTGATCAGCTGCCCCCGATCGTACCGATTCGTGAAAAGGGTGTCAGCATTCTCGACACGCATTCGAACAGGCTCGCACACGAATTTGAGGCTGGCGTTCCGGAGTAGCGCCCCCGGCAGGAGCCCTGCCTCACAAGCGATCTGGAAGCCGTTGCAGATCGCAAGCACGGGCGCGCCTCGTTCGGCATGAGCGACGACTTCGCGCATGATCGGACTGAAACGAGCAATCGCGCCGGCCCTGAGGTAATCGCCGTAGCTAAAACCACCCGGCAAGATGATCACTTCGCTGCCGCGCAGGTCGTGGTCTTTGTGCCAGAGATAGACGGCTTCTTCGCCCAGCGCGTCGACGACGGCATGATAGGCGTCGTAGTCGCAGTTGGAGCCGGGGAATGTCACGATGCCGAACTTCATACGGTGCTCACGCTCGCGATCTCGAAGTCTTCGATGACGGGGTTGGCCAGGAGCTTGGTGCACATCTCGCGTGTCGTGCGTTCAGCGGCCGACTTGTCCGCGGCATCCAACTCGACCACGACATGCCGACCGACGTGGACGTCCTGGACGGACGCGAAGCCCAGCGTGTGCAAGGCATCCGTGACCGCCTTGCCCTGCGGATCGAGCAAGCCGCGACGTGGAACGATGTGCACGGCAATGCGAAAGCGGCTCATTCGGTGTCGTCCTTTGCGGCGGTTGATGAGGGCGGAATCAAGGGCGGCTGCTTCGGCGAGTTGATTGAATCGTTAGGCTGCGCCGGCAAGCGGGGCGGTCGATTCAGCGTTAGGCGATTGGGTCGCTCGTCGCGTGTGGAGCGTGGTCCGGCTTCTCCAGCGCTCGACCGCTCGCCGCGACGCGAATCGCCACGGCGGCGTCGCCGACGACGCCGGCGCCCGGTCGAGATGCCATCGCTCTCGGCGGTGCTCGCCGCCGCCTGCGGCAAGGCAGCGGCCGGGGTGCGTCGAGCGGAGGGTCCCGGTACCGCGGCGGCCAGTTCCTCTTCAGGCTCCAGCGCGAAGTACAGCTCCTCGGGTTGTGAGCGACTACCGATCAGACCCAGTATGAGCCACTTCAGCGCGCCGTAGAGGACGTACGCGAGCAGTGCCGGGAAGAAGAACTGCCGCGGACGGAAGAAGCTCAATACGATCGCGACGACAAGCAGGACACTCATCGCCAACTGTTTGAGTGTCTTCCAACCGACAATCGGAACTGCGGGATAGGGGACGTTGCTCACCATGAGCACCGCGAGCAGGCCCATCAAGCCCGGCAGCATCGTGTGCCACGGCAGCTCGGACAACGTCTTGTTGTCGGTGAAGAGTATTATTGTCTGGTTGTACAGCGGCGTCTGGCTGAACCAATAGTAGGTCGCCAGCGTTAGGCCTGCAGCGGGACTCGGAAGGCCATGGAAGTATGTCTTGGCCCGTCCGGCTTGCTCGACGTTGAAGCGCGCAAGGCGCAACACGGCGCACGCCGTAAACAGGAAGACGAAAAGCCACTCCCAATTCTCGGTGTTGAACACGGCGAAATACATGATCATCGCCGGAGCAAACCCGAACGAGATCGCATCGACGAGCGAATCGAGCTCCTCGCCCATGCGGCTGCCGGACCCGGTGGCGCGAGCGACCCGCCCATCGAGGGCATCGGCAATGCCGCCGAGGAAGACGAAGAGCGCGGCTCTCGCGAAATCCTGCCGGGATGCAAGGACAATCGCGAAGATGCCGCAAAACAGATTGAAGAGTGTGAACCCGTTAGGCAGCTGGACCACTGCCCGTCGGATCGTCGGGCGCCGCATGCGAGGTCTCATTGGCCTGACAACTCCGCAACGACGGTCACGCCCGCGAACGTCGGCTCACCGACTTTGACGCGCGGCTTCGCGGTGGTGGGCAAAAAGACATCGACACGCGAACCGAAGCGGATGATGCCCATTCGGTCACCTTGGGTGACGCGTTGACCGTCCTTGCTGTAGGTCACGATCCGGCGCGCAATGAGCCCGGCGATCTGCCTTACGAGAACACGATTCGAGCCGCTCTCGATGCCGACGGAGGACTGTTCGTTCTCGAGGCTCGCCTTGTCCTTGGCGGCATTGAGGAACTTGCCCGGGTTGTACTGCACGTAGCGCACGGTCCCGCTCACGGGATATCGGTTTACGTGCACGTTGAACACGTTCATGAAAATCGAGATGCGAATTGCTTTTTCGTGCATGAACGCCGGTTCGTCGACCTCGGTGATCGCGACGATCTTGCCGTCAGCGGGAGCGATGACGAGCCGCTCACCGCGCTCGCCCGTGCGCTCGGGATCGCGAAAGAAGTAGGCGACCCACACGGCGACGACGACGAGCACGACGGCCGCGAGCCAGAGCGGCCACGACCGTCGATTGAGGGCAAACGCAAAAGTCCCCGCGGCGATCAGGGCGGCAATTACGATGAACAGCAGTCCTTCGCGGGCGAAGCTCACGTCGGTTCCGTCGTCAGGGTGTGGCCGGTGATCCGGCGATAGGCGTCGAGATAGCGAACGCTCGTTGCGTGGACGACGTCGTCCGGCAGCGGCGGTGGAGGCGCTTCGCCGTTCCAGCGGCCGGCGCGGCGCTCCGAGTCCAGATAATCTCGCAACGGCTGCTTGTCGAAACTTGGCTGCGTACGACCGGGAGCATAACGATCGACAGGCCAGAAGCGCGAGCTGTCCGGCGTGAGCACTTCATCGATGAGCGTGACTCGGCCCTCGGCGTCTCGGCCGAACTCAAACTTCGTGTCCGCGATGATGATTCCACGCTCGGCGGCAATCGCGCGTCCCCGGTCGTAGATCAGGAGGCTCAGGCGGCGTAGCTCCGATGCCTCGTCGGCGCCGATCGACGTTGCCATGCGCTCGAAGCTGATATTCTCGTCGTGCCCAACCTCTGCTTTCGTGGCGGGGCTGAAGATCGGAGTGGGGAAGCGCGCGCTCTCCTCGAGACCCGGGGGAAGCGCCTCGCCCGCCAGTGTGCCGTGTGCACGATACTCCTTCCACGCCGAGCCCGAGATATAGCCTCGCACGACGCACTCGACGGGGAAGACCTCGGTTCGAAGGCACAGCATCGCTCGTCCGGCGATCGTCGCGCGATAGGGCGCCAGCGTGGGGATCATCGAGATGATCTCGTCCGCGTCTGCGCTCAACATGTGGTGCCTGACGGTCGCAGCGAATTGACGCAACCACCATGCGGTGAGCTGAGTGAGCACCGAGCCTTTGTGCGGAATGCGCTCCCGCATCACGACGTCGAAGGCGCTCACGCGGTCGCTAGCGACAAGGAGCAGACGGTCGTCATCCACTTCGTACACCTCGCGGACCTTGCCGCGGCGCAGGTGTCGAAGTGGGAGTTGCTCGACCGCTGCCGAAACGCCCGTCATACGCGCACCTCCTCGCGGAATCCAATGTCGTCGTGCCGCGCGAGCAGGGGCGCGACGACTTCGTTGAGAAACTCGTCAACCTGCTCCGGCGCCCGCCCGACGAAGCGACGCGGGTCGAGTGTCGAACGCATGTCTTCGATCGATACACCGAACGCCGAATCGGCCGCGAGGCGTTCGAGCATGTCATTGCGCGGTGCACCGTCTTTGAGCGCTCGCGCCGCGGCGATGCTAGCCTGACGAATGCGCTCGTGAGCCATTTGGCGGTCGCCGCCCGCGCGCACGGCGCGCACGATCAGCTCTTCCGTCGCCATGAACGGGAGCTCGTCGTTGAGTCGCTTACTGATGCGCGCCGGATGCACTTCCAGACCACACACGATGTTCTCCATGAGCACGAGAATGGCGTCGGTGGCGAGGAACGCCTCCGGGAGGAACAGCCGGCGGTTTGCACTGTCGTCCAACGTGCGCTCGAAGAACTGCACGCTGTGCGTCTGATTCGCGTTCGGCTCGAGGTTCAGCACGAAGCGCGCGAGGGAGTTGATCCGTTCGCACCGCATCGGGTTTCGCTTGTACGCCATGGCCGAGGACCCGACCTGCTCCTCCTCGAACGGTTCTTCGATCTCGCCAAATGACTGCAACACGCGGAGGTCGTTCGCGAATTTCGCCGCGCTCGCCGCGACGCCGGCAACGGCGCCGACGACCTGCGCGTCGAGCTTGCGCGTGTAGGTCTGGCCGGAGACTGGTATAGAAGTCTTGAAACCGAGTGCGTTGGCGATGTACTGGTCGAGCCGGCGCACTTTCTCGTGATCGCCCTCGAAGATCGCGAGGAAGCTTGCCTGCGTTCCGGTGGTTCCCTTGACGCCGCGACAGGGGAGGGAATCGATCCGGAAATCGATGTCGCCGAGGTCGAGGATGAGATCCTGCATCCAGAGCGTGGCGCGTTTCCCGACCGTCGTGGGCTGCGCCGGCTGCAGGTGCGTCGATCCCAGGGTCGGCTCATCACGCCACTCGCGCGCGAAGGCAGCGAGCGCCGCGAGCACGCGGACGACCTTGGTGCGCAGCAGCTGCAAGCCTCGCCGCATGAGCACGAGGTCGGTGTTGTCGGTGACGAACGCGCTCGTGGCTCCGAGGTGAATGAACGGCCGCGCGGCGGGCGCGGAATCCGCGAACGTGTGAATGTGCGCCATCACATCGTGTCGCAGTTTGCGCTCGTAATCGCGGACGAGATCGAAATTGACGTCGTCGAGATGCGCCCGCATTTGTTCGATCGCATCATCCGGGATTGGAACACCTAGAGATTTTTCACCCTCGGCGAGCGCGAGCCACAGTCTCCGCCACTGCCCGTAGCGCATGCGCGGAGACCAGAGCTCGAGCATCGCGCGCGACGCATAGCGCTCCGCAAGAGGCGACGAGTAGGTCTCCGCGGAAGCGGGGGAAGGCGTCATCGAATGTAGAAATCGGTGATGAAGATTTGTCCGTCTCGCTCCAGGAACATGCGGATTGGGCCTCGACCGCCGTAGTAGTTCAGTGCCTGTGCCGCGTCCTCCGCCGATTTGATGCGCGTGCGATTGACCTGAACGATCACGTCACCACGCTGAATTCCGAGATCGTTGGCGACACGATCGCTGACATTGAATACGAGCGCGCCTTGTGACGATCGAACGTTTCGCTCAGCGCGAATCGCCGGTGTGACCGTCACCAACTCGAGCTCTTTGAGAACCTGCACCTTCGGCGCCGTTACCTCCGGCTGATCGGCGACCGACACCTGGACGTCGAGGTCCCGACCGCCACGGCGAATGCGAAGATTCGCGGGTTGGCCGACGCGAAGATCGAGGAGGGCTGCTTCCCAGTCGAACTGGTTGTGAACCTGACGGTTGCCTTCCTGGACAATGATATCGCCCGGCTGCAGACCGGCCTTCGCCGCGGGCGAGCCAGGAACAACCGTCCCAATGACGGCGCCGTTTGCAATCGCCGCGCGCACGTTGTCGGTGCCGGTCGCACGGAGCTTGACGCCGATCCACGGGCGCCTAACGGCACCATGCTCGAGGAGGTCTTCGACGACCCGGGAAGCACGATTGATCGGAATCGCGAAACCGATACCGATCGATCCGCCACTCGTGGAATAGATCGAGCTGTTGACGCCAATGACATCGCCGTCGGCGTCGACGAGCGGACCGCCCGAGTTGCCCGGGTTGATCGACGCGTCTGTCTGAATCATGTCGAAGTACGCGGCCGAGCCTTCCCCTCGCGCGACGAGATTGCGTCCCGTGCCGCTGATCACACCGGCCGTCACACTCGGCTCCGAGTTGCCGAGCAAGAATCCGTACGGATTGCCGATTGCAATTGCCCACTCGCCAATCAGCAGATTGTCGGAGTTGCCGAGCTTCGCGACCGGCAGTCCGGACGCATTGATCTTGACCACGGCGAGGTCGTTCGTCTCATCCGAACCGAGAATCTTCGCCGGAAAAGTCTTGCCGTCACGCATCATGACCGAGACCTGCGTCGCACCTTGTACAACGTGCGCGTTCGTCACGATCACCCCGTCGGGTCGGACGATAAATCCAGTGCCGAGACCTGCCGATCGCTGCTGCGATTCGCCGCCGTTGCCGAAGAACCAGTCGAACGGATCTGGTGCGACGCGCTGCAGGATTTCGGTTTGGACGGTGACGACAGCCGGCGCAACCTTGGCGACAGCCTCCGTGATGGCCGTGCGCCGCGTCGTGCTGACCGATGATTGCCTCGTGGATGCCTGAGCCTGCGCCGGAGCGGCTTGGGATTCAGGAGTGCGCCCACAAGCAGCTGAGATCACAAAAGGACTCAGCGCGAGAAATGCGCGTTTGAGTGAATTCATGCCGGTGATCCAAGCGAGAAGTGTTCTCATGACTCCTCGAGATACAGCGAGCGTGGATATTCCACGTGATCGAGGAACAGAGCGTGCGCAGGCGCAGGCGGCGAAACGCCGCGGTTGTCCGACGCCTCGAGCAGCGTCGCGAAGTCCTCGATTGGCCTATGCCCACTCGCGACATCGATCATCGTGCCGACGAGAAATCTCACCATGTGATGAAGAAAACGATTCGCTTCGATCTCGAAGTACAGACCACCGGGCCGGTCGCACCAACGGGCCGTCTGCACGATACATCGATGGTTATCGTGCGCCGGCGCCGTTCCCTGTACAGCGAAGGCACGAAAGCAGTGCTCGCCTTCCAATAGCGACGCGCATCGATCGAGCTTCGCGCGATCCAGCGGCTTACTGATGGGAAACTCACGCGGCCGACGGAACGGCGACCGCGCCTCGTCGTCGGTACCGACGTAATAACTATAGCGACGTGAGACGGCGCTGTAGCGTGCATGGAATTCGGATCGCATCTCGTGTGCGGCGGCGACCCAAACATCCTCGGGCAGGATCGCGTTCAGTGCACGGCGCACTTGGGCAGCACCCCAACGCTCGGGAAGGCGAACACCGAC
>DATEGN010000114.1:0-24507 GCA_035280125.1 Gemmatimonadaceae bacterium
CTGCGGCGTGACGAGACGCCGGAGGCGAGTCGCGAACTGCTTCGAAAGATGCTGCATGTGCGTTGCCTCCGTTGGGTTGTGGTAGCTGGTGATTGGTTGTTGGTGATTGGTTGTTGGTCGTTCACAAATAGACCACCGACCAACCACCCAATCTTCGCGGATAAGTAAGGTGCCGTGGATAGCTGTGCGCTCAACTTCAGCTTTTCACAGTCCGATAACCCACGAGCTTCGACCCGCGCATAACGATCGACGACGCACCCGATAGGATTCGAACCTACGACATCCAGATTAGGATTCGATAATCCTCGACAATCGGCCCGTAACGACCGGGCAAGTGGGAGCGAGGCGTGGCGTTCTGGCGCTCTGACCGCTGAGCTACAGGTGTGTCGCCGGATACTGCGGTGCACGAATGCGGATAAGTAATTTGCCCTTGGCTGCCCTAACGACTGGGCTGGCTCGTATTGTGAACGATAACCAAGCAGCCTCGACCCGCGATTGAGCACATCCAGAACATGGCCGGACGACGAGCCCCGGAATCGAACCGGTTTACCCGATAACCCTTGAACGGCGGCCCGCGCCGAACCTCCAGTGCGGGCAAAGAGTGTCGAGGGCGCACTCGAGCCCGGCCATACTTGGATTTGCCAGCCGGCGAATGCGTGTGCCTCACTCTGGGAGTCGCGTTCCTGAGCTCGACGACACACACCGCCGGCCGGCGGTGTTCTGCATTGCATTCCTGACCATCACTTGTCAAAAAGCGTCATCGGGCAACTGCAAAACGCCCCACCTGCGCTCAGTGCAGGTGGGGCGAGGTCTCCCGTTCCCCAATCCGGTGTCGAGTTCCGCAGCGCCTAGTGAGCGCGCCCTCCCGTTCCGGATCCTGCACTGATCTGGCACTCGAGATCGTCGCCATACCCGACGGCGACGATACGCGACGGACTACGGTCGCTGGACGCGAACATCGTCGCGCCGCGCTGCCACAGTGTCGTTGGTATGTGCCTGAAAGTGATTGACATCATTGCCGTTTCATTGATCCGACTGACCCAAAAACAAAAGTCGCGTCCGATGATTCGCCGTGGTCGCCACCGATTGCTCGGCGGTGAGTACTCGTGAATATCGGGACGCGACTCCCAGGGAGAGCGCGTTTATCTGTCTTCGGTTGGACTGTCAAGCCCTCCGCGGCATCACATGATCCCAACCCGGCCCTTCACCGACGCGATCAACTTCGGCGAGTCGTAGCCAACCCCGTCCTTGAACACCGTTGTGACTTTGCGAATCGTCGACGGATCAGCCACGAGATCGCCATTGAGGACAATCAGATCCGCTGCCTTGCCCGCTTCTACTGACCCGGTCTTCGTGTACACGCCGAGGATTTTCGCACCATTCGCGGACATGATCTGCACTGCCTGCGCCGGTGTGAAGCCTGCCTCGATAAAGAGCTCGTAATTGCGCTGGTCGCCGTAGCCCGGTAGCGCGCCTCCAAAACCCGTCGGATCGACGCCCGCTGCGAGCAAGCCACCTGCGTCCACGAACTCCTTCTCGAACGCCATTTGACTCTTCAGCATCTCCGGCTTGAACATCCACGTCGACGACGTATCGATGAACGAGCGAACGTTGAGATACGCGGTCTTCACTTCTGGTGCCATCGCGTCGAGTGTGCGTTCGTCGCTCACCGGGCGACCCTTGAAGAACGGTTCGAACACGGCGAGCGTCGACGTCATCGGCACCCTGTGGTCGATCATCTTCTTGATCGTTAGGTGCGCCGTCTCGCCGCTTGCGTTCGCCATACCGACGCGCGTCATACTGTTCGCCGGACACATGTCGGGCTTCTTCTCCGAATCGAAATCGGTGTTCGTCATGAAGCCGTGCTCGAGATTGTCGATCCCGAGATCAACAGCCTCCTGGAACGACACCGAACAGAGATGACCGGTGACTTTGAGTCCGCGTTTGTGCGCTTCGTCGATCGCCGCCTTGAGATCCGCGCGCTTGATATCCGTGTACGCCTTGATCCACGTCGCGCCTTCCTGCGCCCAGTAGGCGACGAAGCGACGCGCCGCTTCGGGCGACGTGACCACCGCCATGTCGGTCGTGCCGTTCGTGCCGGCACCCGTGATGTACGGCGCGGTGAGGAAGATGTGCGGCCCCGGAATCTGTCCCACGTCAACGGCGTGCTTCGTTCCGATATCCGCGTAAGGTGCGACGGATCCCGTTGTGCGAATCGTCGTCACACCCGATGCGAGATAGAGGCGCGGACCACTATAACCTAACGATGCTTCTCGGCCGCCCGCGGCGGTGTAAAAGAGGTGATCGTGCATCCCGATGAGGCCCGGGATCACCGTTTGCCCCGAGAGATCGATCGAGCGCGCTCCCTGCGGTACCGTCACCGCCGACGCCGCCCCGACCGCGGCGATCTTGCCATCGCGAATGACGATCGTCTGATTCGGCTTCGCCGCGGCGCCAGTTCCGTCGATGACCGTGACGTTGGTGAGCGCGACGACTGGCTCGCTCACAGTCACGAAGTCTCGCGTCGTCTTTGACATCGAACTCACGGACTGCGCCGCAGCGTTCGTTGCGATCAAGGCAACCGCGGCCAACGAGAGGACCCTCTTCATCTGTTGTCTCCGCTTAATTGACGGTAAAGCCCATCATCATGCCCGCCGACAAATGCTCCGCGACGTGACAGTGTAGCATCCATCGACCAGGGTTCGATAGATCCGCCAGCAGATCGACCGTCGACCCGACTGGAATGAGCACTGTGTCCTTCCATACGAGGTTCTCGTTACGCACGCCGTTCACGGCCAGCACGAGAAATCGCTGCCCATGGAGATGGATCGGGTGCTGCATCGCGTGCATCGACCGCCGCTCGTTCGCGAGGCGCAGCTTCACCACGTCGCCGCGATGGAACGTCCAGTTAATGTCCATGTTCTCCTTGCCAGTATCCGGATCGCGCAGCACCCACCGGATCTGATCCGCAGTCGAAGCCCAGTTCATCATTGGCATCGTGCCCGTCCACTCTACCGGAACGAAGTACGCCGAATCGAGCAGCATCAGCTGACGACTCACGAACGGCAGATTGTGCGCTTCGATCGTGAGCAGCAGCGAATGATCGACGGGCTTGTCGAAGTAGTGACGAAAGTGTTCGATGTCGTTCGCCGCGGCCGTATCTGGCCTCAGCGTGGCGAACACAGCGCCGAGATCAGGCCTCGCCGGTGCGCCATCGACGTGAATGACGCCGAGCGTGTCGGTTTCGTAGAAGAATTTGCCGTACAGGTGGTCCAATCCTTGGACCCGATTCACCAGCGCCACGTCTCCCGCGTTCGCAAAGCGCACGTGCACGATGTAGCGCTCTGCCGGCGCAATAACGACGCTCTCGACCCACTCCTCGTGCTCATAATTACCCGCGTCGCTCCCGACAACTTTCATCGTTGCGCCAGGAAATGAAAGGTTGAGCGTTCGCGTATTCGAGACGTTGGTGAACAGAAAGCGCACGACCTCACCACGCTTCGCCGCCATCCGCCAGCCCGGTTCACCGTTCACGAGAAAGAGGTTGCCAAAGCGTCCCATGAATGCGTGTGTCGCCTCATCCTTTCCAAAGGGAACGAGCGCACCGTCGTCTCCAACGAGGAGATCGTCGAGTATTATAGTTTCCTCACGATTCGCCGGACCGAAGTAATCTCTGCGTGGCGAGCGCACTGACAGATTCCCGTACAATCCGAGCTCCTGCTGCGTCTCCTCGCGGACATGCGGGTGATACCAGTAGATCCCAGCATCCGGAAAGTGCACGCGGTAAATGAAGTGCGCTCCTGGCCCGACTGCTTCCTGTGTGAAACCGGGCACGCCGTCGGAGCGGTTGTCCAGGCGGATGCCATGCCAATGAATCGACGTTGGCTGATCCAGCTCGTTGTCCAAGTCAACGACAATCGTGGCGTGTTGCGCGACCGAAATGAGTGGACCAGGATACTGTCCGTTGAAGCCGAACATCGTGACGCGATGTCCCTTGAAAGTGCGGCTCACCATTCCCGCCGTTAGGCGAAGTGTGTCGCCGTCGCGTAGTTGTATTACCTCGTGCGGTCTCGCGTCGGGAATCGAGGCGCCGGCTCGCGGCAGATATGGTGCAGCGGCCGGCTTGAGCGACATCTCAGCCGGGAGCATCGTGAGATTCGGCGGCATCGGCACGGTCGTCCATCGTGCGGAGTCGCCAGCCGATTGCATCGCGATCTCATGATGCATGTGCTCCATCGAATCGCTGCCCGCTCCACCGGTGACGGCGGCAGCCCCGATTGCAAAGCGCATCAGATCGGGGGGCTGGAGCCGTGAGCTCGGTGATTCCCCGCGCAACACGACACGTCCCGTTGGCTCCTTTGCCCGCGCCGATCGCTCAGCCGTGACGAGGACGATGAACTTGTCGAGTGCAATCTCGGGTAGTCGCGTTGCCCCGTTCCGGACGACGCCAAGCCTAACGACCGGGTACATCACCGGCGTCGCGAGCCAGGCCACGTAGCTCGTATACGGGCCGAGACTCGACGGCGCGGGCAAGCCGGCAATGTCGATGGTCGGCGCATAACGAATCCGCCCGTCCGAACGGACCGCGATCGTGAATGGGCCCGGTGTATGCCCGAGCTCGACTCGTCCGGTCACTCCCTGTACTTCGGGGATCGGCACCAATGACAGACAGTACAGATCGCGGCTCGGCGCGAGCGCGGCAGCGGGCGCAGGTTCGCAGAGCGATCCCTGCGCGGCGAGTGGCGCCGACAGCAGTGTGAGCGCGACGACGACAATCATCGTACGGAAAGCGTACATCATGGCTACAAGTATGGCAGACGGAATCGCCCCTGCCTACCTTCTGCCGTTCGTGGTTCACTCGGACCTGTCTCGCACCGTGAGGATCCTTCCGATGCGGAGTCTGTTCTCGTCGTCATTCGCCCTGCTGCTTACCGCGGCCACGCTCCACGCGCAGACCGCTGACGAACTCGTCGCCAAATACGCGCAACGCATCGGAGGACTCGAGCGCGTCCACGCGATTCAAAGCCTGCGCCGCAGCGGCAAGTTCTACGGCGGCGGCGGATTCGAGGCGCAGATCCAGAACGACAACAAGCGTCCAAACCGTGTGCGCGAGGAATTCGTGTTCGGCGGTATGACCGGCGTCACCGCCTACGACGGCCACAATGGGTGGAAGATCGAGCCGTGGCAAGGCAAGAAGGATCCCGAGTCGCTCGGTGAAGACGAAACGAAGGGCATCGTCGAGGACGCATCGTTCGATGATCCTTTGCTAAACTACCGGGAGCAGGGCAACAAGCTCGAGCTGGTCGGCAGCGATCAGATCGAGGGCACCGACGTTTACAAGCTAAAGCTCACCCTCGCGAGCAACGGCGACGTTCGCACGTACTATCTCGACGCCGATTCCGGTGTGCCGATCAAGTATGAGGTGCTCCGCACCGTACGCGGCGCCGAGCGCGAGTTCGAAGTCGAGCTTGGAGACTACAAGCCGGTGGGAGGAGTGTTCTTTCCCTTCTCCGTTGCGATTGGCCCCAAAGACAGCCCGACTTCGAATAAATCGCAGTACGCGTGGGAGCGCATCGAGCCGAATGTTCCGCTCGACGATGCCCGCTTCGTGAAGCCTGGGACGAGTGGTGACGCGAAGCCAGCGCCGGATTCCCGAGACGGGAGCGTCCCCGCGGTGCGACCGGATGCGACGGCAGCCGTTGTGCAAGCGGGCAGCGCACGCCCGACCAGTTCGATGTTCGCTCCAGCCACCGTCGTGGACTCGGAAACGACCGCCGGTCTTGGCGCGCGGAACATCGGATCCGCCGTAATGAGCGGCCGCGTCGCCGCGATTGCCGCGACCAGGGAGAACGGCCGCCTAACGCTTTACATCGGCGCGGCGAGCGGCGGCGTCTGGAAGTCGATGAATGGCGGGACGACGTACAAGCCCGTCTTCGACAAGGAGCCGGTACAATCCATCGGCGCGATCAGCATCGACCCAAAGAATCCGAAGGTGGTCTGGGTCGGCACCGGCGAAGCATGGATGCGTAACAGCGTCTCGATCGGGAATGGCATCTACAAGTCCACCGATGGCGGCGAGAACTGGACATACATGGGGCTTCCTCAATCCGAGCACATTTCGAAAATTCTCATCGATCCCACAGACGGGAACACCGTGTATGTCTGCGTACCGGGCAAGCTCTGGAGCGACAGCAACGATCGTGGACTCTACAAGACGATCGACGGCGGAAAGACGTGGGCAAAAACGCTTGCGGGCTCGAATGCGTCAACCGGATGCTCGACGGTATCGATGGATCCTCTCGCGCCAAGGACCCTGTATGCGGGGCTATGGGACTTTCGACGCAAGGGATGGACGTTCCGTTCCGGCGGCGACGGAGCCGAAGCGCCGAGTGGAAGTGGACTATTCAAGAGTACCGATGGCGGCGCGACCTGGGCCACGCTCACGAACGCGAGCGCCAAGGGGCTGCCACCCAAGCCCTGGGGTCGACTCGCCGTCGCCGTCGCGCCCTCGAAGTCCAACGTCGTGTACGCATTCATCGAGGCGGTGCCGCCGCTCAACGCACTGTATCGATCCGACGACGGTGGTCTGACCTGGGCGATGCGCGACCGCAGTCAGAACATGATTTGGCGGCCGTTCTACTTTGCTAATCTCGTCGTCGACCCCAAGGACGAGAACCGCGTGATCAAGCCCGACGGCTCGCTGATCATGAGCACCGACGGCGGCGCGAGCTTCAGCGTCATCGGCGGAAATACCCACGGGGATCACCACGACGTCTGGATCGACCCGGACAACACCGATCATCTCATCACCGGCGACGACGGCGGCCTCTGGTACTCGTACGACGGAGGCGATCGCTGGTGGAAGGGAGAGACACTTCCGATCTCGCAGTTCTATCACGTCAGCCTCGACATGGATCGCCCATACAAGGTGTATGGCGGTCTCCAGGACAACAGCTCCTGGGTCGGCGAGTCTCAGTTTCCTGGCGGTATCGCCAAGGCGCAGTGGGAGAACATGTACGGCGGCGACGGCTTCTGGATGTTCGTCGATCCAACTGATCCCCAATATCTGTACGCCGAGGCGCAAGGGGGCACGATCGGACGCGTCAATAGAAAAACGCACGAGACGCGTGATATACAACCGTTGCCATTCTATAAAGAAGCGAAGCTCCGCTTTAACTGGAACACGCCGATTCACATCAGCCCCACTCGAAACGGGACCGTCTATATCGGCTCGCAGTTCCTGCATCGCTCGCGTGATTTCGGACAGACGTGGGAGCGCATCTCGCCGGACCTGACGACAAATGATCCGAACAAGCAGAAGCAGGAGGAGTCGGGCGGCGTCACGGTCGACAATTCGTCCGCCGAAACGCACACAACGATTTTTGCGATCGGGGAATCGCCGAAGAATTCGCAGGTGATCTGGGCCGGCACCGATGACGGCAACCTCCAGGTGACGCGCGATGGCGGCCGGTCGTGGGTCAACGTCGTCGGGAACATTCGCGGTCTGCCAAAGAATGCCTGGGTTACTGGCGTTGAACCCGGCCGGTTCGACGCCGGGACCGTCTTCGCGACCTTCGACCTCCATACGTTCGGCGACATGCGGCCGTACGCCTATAAATCGACGGACTATGGCAAGACGTGGACGTCTCTCATCTCTGCCGACTCACCCGTGCGCGGCTATGCGCATGTGATCAAGCAGGATCTCGTCAACCCGCAGCTCCTCTTCCTCGGCACCGAGTTTGGCCTGTGGATCTCGGTCGACGCTGGCCAGCACTGGTCCCGTTACAAAGGTGGCAATTTGCCGAGCGTCGCCGTCCGGGACCTGGCCATTCATCCGCGCGACAACGATTTAGTGATTGCTACACATGGACGTGGCATCTGGATCGTCGACGACATCACGCCGCTCCGCGCGCTCACGCCGGCGACCCTAACGAGGCACGCCTCGTTCTTCCAGACGGCGCCGGCCGTTCAGACCATCCTGGCCGGCGGTGGGTGGGCAAATGGCGACGCGGAGTTCGTCGGCCAGAATCCCACCGGCGACGCGGTGATCACGTACTACCTGCAAAAGCGCCACATTTTCGGCGACATGAAGCTCGAGGTCCACGATTCCACTGGGAAGCTGCTGGCGACACTCCCCACGAGTAAACGCCGCGGCCTCAGTCGTGCCACGTGGTCGATGCGCATGCCGCCAGCCAGGATTCCTCCCGCTGCCTCCGCTGCCTTTGGCGCCGGACCTCGATTCCTGCCAGGCACCTACACCGTAAAGCTGATCGAAGGCGACTCGACGTACTCGACGCCGCTGCGTGTCACGCGCGACGCTCGCATGGCCCACACGCTCGCCGACCGCAAGGCGGAGTTCGAGCTCTCCGTGAAGCTCTATGGCGTGCTCGATCAGATGACGACCGTCGTCGACAAAATGAATGGCGTGCGCGGTTCGCTCGCCGATCGCTCGACGCGACTTCCACCGAGGGACACCCTCGTCGCCACGCTGCAAGGCGCATCCGGTCAGGTCGACGAGATGCGGAAGAAGATTGTCGCGACGAAGGAAGGCGGAATGATCACGGGCGAGGAGCGCCTGCGTGAAAACCTCGCCAGCCTCTACGGAAGTGTGGTGTTCTACGAGGGCAAGCCAACGGCGACGCAGCTCCAACGCGCGGCCGCAATCGAGCGTGAGCTCGGCGATGTCTCGAAGCAATTCGACCTCTGGGTCGCGCGCGAGCTGCCGAAGCTCAACGAGATGCTGGTCGCGCGCAATCTCCCACGAGTAGAGCTTTCAGTACCCTGACGGGGACGGGGAACGGGAACGAAGAACAGTAGCGACGAGGACGGCGGACGGTTGTCATTCCGAGCGAAGCGAGGAATCTGCACGTAATCCAATAAACGCTTCGTTCCGAATCCCCCGCTCTGCGTTCATACTGCTGGCAGCGTGATCCACGCCGTCGACCCCGTCCCCAAAGCACTCTCGAGCCAGACCTCTCCATTCATCGCGCGCGCGAGATCGCGTGCGATCGAAAGGCCGAGGCCCATTCCCGAATAGCGACGCGTCGGCCCTCGCTCCACCTGAAAGAACGGCTCGAACACATTCTTGAGTTGATCGGCCGCGATCCCGATTCCCGTATCCGCGACCCATAAGCGGACCTGGTCGCGTTCCCGCGTTGCGCCAATCGTTATGCGGCCGCCCTCCGGCGTGAACTTCATACCGTTGGCGACGAGGTTGAGTAACAGCTGACGGAGCTTGTCCGGATCCGCGCGCGCGACGAGCGATTGATCGAGTACTTCGCGATGGAAGCTCAGTCGCTTCTTCTCCAACTCCGCTTGCACTGTGCTCTCGAGCGCGACGATCGCGTCGTAGACGATCACTGGTTGCAGTGATAGCACGAGCCGGCCGCCCTCCAGCCGAGTAAAGCCCAGCACCTCCTCGAGCAGAGAGTGCAAGTGCGATTGACTCTTCTGAATTCGCGTCAGGTACTCATACTGCTTTCGAGTCACAGGGCCGGCGAGCTCCATCTCCAACAGCTCGACATAGCCGGAGATCGCGTTCAACGGTGTGCGCAGCTCATGGCTCATCACCGCGAAGAAATCGGTCTTCGCGCGACTCGCATCCTCGGCCATCTCGCGGGCGCGTCGGAGCCACTCCTCTGTTCTCTGCCGTTCCGCGACCGATGCGCCGAACAAGAGAAAGGTCGCAGTCGCAACCGCGATGAAGGTCTGCAGCGCGAAGAGGCCCTGCGACAATACGGGCCGAGCGAAAGGACCGTAGCCGAAAACAGTGGCCCACACTGCGATCGCTGTGGTGACGAAGACGCCGGTCACCGCACCACGCTGTCCGAAACGCAGCGCGGCATAGATGAGCCCGGGAAAAACGAGATAGGTCTGCTCGAACGAAACAGGACCGCCGACCGGATGAGCGACAAAGATGTACGCGGCGATGCCGAGCAAGGCACCCAGCACGACCACTGCCTCGCTGACGCGAGGGACACGCGGCCACAACGGCCTCGTACTCAGCCAAACGAGTAACAGCGGTGCGACGACGAGCGCGCCAACGAGGTCGCCGAGCCACCACGCTCGCCAGGTCGCGGCAATCTGATCGACCGTGATCGTGCCGGCGGCGAGAAGGCTTGCAACGCCAATCGATGCGCTGATGGTCGTGCACAGCACCGCCGCCAGGACAATGAGACTCGCTACGTCTTCGAGCCGGTCCAGCTGGACACGAAATCCCGGTATGCGGCGCAGGAGAGCCGCGCCGGCGAGCGCTTCGAGCGTGTTGCCGCACGCAATGCCGATCGCCGCGAGCACCGGTGCGCCAGTCCAGAGATTCGCGACAAACGCTCCGGCGAATATCGCTGGCCAGAATCGATAGCCGAAGAGGAGCATCGCCGCGAGGGCGATACCAGTCGGCGCCCAGACCAGCGTCGCGAAGCCGGCAATAGCGCCTAGCGCGAGGCCACCTCTCGCCGCCACGACATAGATGAGCGCGAGGCCAACGAGTGCCGCTATACGACGGAGAACGACAGCAACGTCAGGACGAGAGGCTTCGCCAGGAGCGTTCTTTAAAGTCCTCTCGACCAATTGCGGAGGAGTAGGGTCCATCCAGCACCATCACTGCGGTCGCTTCCTAAGGACGTACCTCCGGCGTCGGTGAGTAAATTATGAATTGGTGCCCGCGATTTCGCTAGCGGGTAAACAGAAGGCGAGGGTGACCAGACGCACAATCGGATCGCAGCACAGCTGTCCCGCCTCCCGTAGACATCAGGGCAATACTGGACTCCTCCCTATCTGGTACTCTTTCGGCGGTTCCGCGCCTGCCAGATTCTTCACGAAGTAATCCCAGCGGCGCCGCATCGCGTAGTTATTGTCCGCGCCATAACCGTGATGCGCGAAGGGCAGCATCAGCAGATCGAAGTCCTTCCCGGCCTTGATCAGCGCGTCGGCGACGAGCGTCGTGTTGTACGGCGGCACGTTGTCGTCCATCAGGCCGTGAACGAGCATCAGCTTGCCCTTCAGGTTCTTCGCGTGTGTCTGGTTTGCCTCTTCGGCATAGTTGTCGGTGTTGCCGGACCTAACGAGGAGGCCTTCGTAGCGCTCGCCCCAGTCGTCCTCGTACACGCGGTTGTCGTGATTCCCTGATTCAGACCAACCCACCTTGAAGAAATCGGGATACCGAAACATCGCGTCCGCCGAGGCGAAGCCACCACCCGAGTGACCCCAGATACCCGCTCTCTCGATATCGATAAAGCGGTAGTGCTGCGCGAGCTCGCGCATGCCGGCCACTTGGTCGGCCAGGGTGTTGTCGCCCATGTGGCCATAGTAGAAATCCTCGAATGACTTCGAGCGACCTGGCGTCCCCATGCCATCGATCGCGACGACGACGAAACCCAGCTCCGCGAGCGCTTGATTGTCACCCCGCGCGGGCGAGAAGCTGCGCGTGCCGACGCTCCCCGACTGCGGCCCCGGGTAGATGTAGTTGACGATCGGATACTTCCGCGTCGAATCGAGCTTCGACGGCGTGAACATCAAACCGTAGATGTCGGTCTTCCCGTCGCGCGCCTTGACGTGGAAGGGCGTCGGCGGATGCCAGCCCCTTGCCGTTAGGCGCGAAACATCCGCGCGCTCGAGCGTTTGAAGAATCCTGCCGCTCGCATCGCGCAACACGGTGATCGGCGGCGTGTCCGGCGTCGAGTACGAATCCACGAAATACTTGCCATCGGGCGACGCCGCAACGACGTGATTCGCGTTCTCCGGCGTGAGCAGCGTCAGTCCGCGGCCGTCGAATCCAACCTTGTACAACTGCTGGAAGTACGGATCCTTCCCGGCCTGTTCCTGGCCGCTCTTCATGAAGAAGACTTGTCGTCCTTTCTGGTCGACGGACACGATGTCGTCGACGTTTCCTTCACCCGTCGTGATCTGATTCTTGAGCTGCCCAGTCGTTAGGTCGTAGAGATAGAGGTGCAGCCAGTTGTCGCGCTGCGACCACCAGATCAACTCGTTCGACGCCGGCAGCACGCGCCAGAGATTCTCGCGGAGCGACGCGTCGCCAACCTGCGTTGGCATGTGCTCCTCGAACAGCGTGCGGACCGCGCCCGTCTGCGCGTCGGCGACGCGGAACCATGCCGTCTTGTGATCGCGCGAGCTCGAGACGAACGCGAGATGCGATCCGTCTGGGTACCATTCGACGTCGCAGATCCCGCCGGCGCAGGCGATGTGGTCCGATACCGTCGACCGATGAGCGTCCGGCGGCATCTGGAACCTAACGACCGCCGGCCGGCCATCCGCTCCCTGGCGAATGATGACGCGGCTGACGCGGAAGATCACACTGTCGCCCGGCAACGGATACTTCCACGCCTCGAGCTTCGGCGACCCCGCCTGCGCCGCGACGAGGTACATGTCGCGCACGCCGCGCTCGTCCTGTTGGAAGGTCGCGATCTGCCGCGAATCCGGAGACCACGTCACCACCGGGCGATCGCTGTGAACCCAACCGGCGTTGTCGGTCGAGTACCCGAAATCCTTGATCCCGTCGGTCGTCAGAGCACCTTCCTGACCAGTGGCCATGTCCTTATACCACAAGTTGTAGTCCTTGATGAAAACGGCGAACTTGCCGTCCGCCGACACACTGGCGTTCGGAGGCGCACCCGCCGCACTGTTGGCCGAGTCCTTGGGACTGCACGTGTATTGTTGGAGATCGCAACGCCAGGAGCGGCCGCGAACCGACAGATCGATGGCCCGATTGTCCTTCGAGAGCTCGAACGTCTGAAAGGGCAGTCTGTTGCCCTCCACGCGGCCACCCGTCGCGGCAGCGAGTGCCGTCGCCAGACGCGTGGCGTCGAAGAGCGCGTCGCGCGTGTGGCGTGCGGGGTCGACGATGAAGAAGGCGCTCCCGTTAGGCACGGTCGCTCGGTACCAGAACCGACCGTCCGCGAGCCAGGTCGGGCGGCCGGCAAGGCCACTCACCAGCGGCGCAACGTTCGCCGCCAGGTCGCGCTCGGCGCGCGCGTAATCGTCGGCGGTCAATTGACGCGGCTGCTGCGCGGCGAGCGGCGCAGCAGCAACGAGGAGGAACAACGGAACAAGGCGAAAACGCATAGGACGTGGACCTGAGGCGGGACGTGATCTCTTTCGCGCCAACCAGCGGCGCCGATGTGAAGGTAGCGCGCGTGCAGGGGGGTCGGGAGGCACTCGGCCCGACCGATTTCTGCACCGCCTCAAGACTTCATGTCAACGCGTGAACACGCTTTGACCTGGCACTCACCGAAGGCCCTTCAGAATCCCCTGCTGCTCCGGTGTCAACACATTCTTGACCCGTATCAACATCGCGAGCTGTGCCTTCTTCACGTCGCGCTCGACCTGGAGTACGCGATCGAGCTGCGCGAGGGCCTCATTCTCGCCGATCCGGTTGGGCCGGAGGGTTTCCGCCAAGCGAGTCCCTACCTCCGGCATCCGCGACTGAAACGCCGTGACCTTGTTTTGGAATTGCTGAACTTCCTGAACGATCACCGACCGCTGCTCCGGCTTGAGTCCGAGCTTTTGCTCGTTCGTCAACACCAGATCCGGCGGGAACAGATTCTCGCTCAGCACTTCCTCCGCGCTCTCGCGGGCGAGTAACCCTCGCGTCGCGAGCAGGAAATCAGTCGGCCCCGACCAGCTCACGGAATCCGAATCGACCCGCACCGCCCAGACCGCGCGCCCATCGAGCGCGCGTCGTGCCTGCACGACCACGGTCACCACCACCGCGAGCAGCACGAGCAGCATCGCTATGGCGAGACGAAGCGAGCTTGGACGCTTCGGAATCCGCCAGCTCCTACTCGCCAGGAGCGCCTCGAGCGACCGAAGGCTGACGCGGTCCCGACTCCGCAATTCCTCGAAACGTTGCTCGAGATCTTTATCGTTTTTGAGATCAGTCATATATAAGCGTTGCTCTCTAACACGTCCGGCGCCTCGCTCCGTGATCGTCGTCGAAATGACACGGACGGGACCGTTCGTAAGTATGCTGTTAAAGTGCTCATTTGCCCATCGCTCGGGCCTCGGACCAGCCCCTAGATTGCGCGAACCGCTATGAGTACTCCGATCCGCGCCGCAGCTACACCCGGCACCGCGCCCGCCGCCACGCCGACCACCCCCGACGTCGGGGCGCCTAACGCCTCGCCGGTCACTGCCGCCGCGCCGGAGCGCCGCCGATTCGACCGGTCGATTGTGGACGGACCGCTCGCACCCGCGGTATGGAAGCTCGCGTGGCCCACGATGCTCACCAACATCGTCGGCGGTCTGCAGGGGATCATCGATCACGTCATGGTCGGCAATCTCGTCGGCTATACCGGCAATGCCGCGATCGGTGTCAGCTGGCAGATTTTTATCATCGTTATCGTCTTCATCTCGTCGCTGTTTACAGGTATGAGCGTTCTCGTTGCGCGCTTCGTCGGCGCCGGTGATGGGGACAAGGCCGATCGAACCGTCTATCAAGCCTTTCTGACGGCGATCGCTCTCTCATTCGGGATCATTGCTCCGGTTGGTTACTTTGTCTCGCCCTGGCTCCTGAATTTCGTCAACGCCGTACCGGCTGTGGAGGCGCAGGCGCTCCCATTCCTGCGCATCATGTTCCTTTTCAGCGGCGGCATGATGATGTTCTTCATGCTCAGCATCGCGCTCCGCTCGGCCGGCGACGCGAGAACGCCGATGATTCTCGGCGTCGCGATGACGGTCCTGAATGTCGTGCTGAACGTCACACTCATCCGCGGCCTCGGCCCCATTCCCGCCTTCGGCACCAAGGGCGCGGCAATGGGCACCTGTATCGCGTCGGGAGTCGTGAGTATCTACTCATTGGCGCAGCTCTGGCGCGGCAAATGGGTCATTGCCTTCGCCCGAGAACACGGCTACGCACCCGACTGGCAGATCATCCGCTCGCTCTTCCGCTTCGGTTTGCCAACGGGAATTCAGGGCATCGCGATGAACGTCGGCGGCGTGCTGATGCTGTCCTTTATCGGCTCGCTCGCGCAGAGTGCTGCTGCCCAGGCGGCGTTCGCTATCTGCTACTCACAGCTGTTCTCGCTGATCACGTGGACCTCGGTCGGCCTGTTGGGTGCCGCCGCGGCCGTCGCCGGTCAGAACCTCGGCGCTGGGAATCCGGATCGATCGACCCAGGCGGTGCACATCGCCGCACGCTACGGCCTATCCGGCGCAGCGCTCGTCGGCGCGCTCTTTCTCTTCATACCGTCGCAGCTGCTTGCGATATTCGGCATGCATAACGGCCCCGTCGTCGAGATTGGCGTCACGCTGCTGCGCATATTGAGCCTCTCGGGCCTGTTCGTCGCCGTCGCACTCACCTACACCGGCGGCCTGCAGGGCACAGGCGACACCAAGAGCCCGCTCTATATCTCGATCATCTCGCAGGTGATCGTACCGCTCGGAATCTGCTTCGTCGTCCAACGCGTGAGCCACCTCGAGTCGATCGATATCTGGATCGCGATTCTCGTCGGGCATATCACGCGCTGCACGCTGAGTGTGTGGCGTTTCAATCAGGGGAAATGGCGGAGTATTCGCGTCGACATTGGTGGCGCACACCCATAGTCCCTGCTCATAGCGACGCCATGTACTCTTCGTGCATGGCCGCACCAAACACCACGACTACAGAAGACGAATGGCTCTGGGGCTGGGACCCGACCCCGGGCATCGTCTCCATATGGGCCGAGGACGACGGTCGAGCAACCATTTGGCGCCGCGATCCAAAATCCGGGAGTCTCATCAAAGAGGTCGAGCGCTTCCGGCCATGGTTGCTCCTCGACCGATTGGATGATCTCCTCCACCTCGGCGACGCACTCTGCGAAGGCGAGAATGCGAGCGCCCGCATCGCCTACCGAGAGCTCGACGGACCCGGCGCGCTGCGCTATCTCGTCTCCGCCGACAATTTCAAAACACTCACTAACGCCATTTTGCTCGGCGCAACGCGGCGGCTCGGACGACATGTCGAGCGCATTCGAGACCTGGGTGCGGCGGCAGTCCTCTCGTTACCGAGCGACGAGCAATATCTCGTGGCTACAGGTCGCAACTACTTTCGAGACCTCTCATTCGACCAGTTGCATCGGTTGCAGTTCGATCTCGAGACCACGGGACTCTTCGCCCAGCATGACCGCATCTTCATGGTCTCGGTTCGTCACGCCGACGGAAGAACCGAAGTCCTCGAGGCGAGCGCGAAGGGAGATGCGGCCGAAGCCGATCTGATCCGGCGGCTCATCACCACCATTCGCGAAGCCGATCCTGACGTCATCGAAAACCACAATCTCCACGGCTTCGATCTTCCCTTTCTTTTTCAGCGAGCGCGACGCCTCGGCGTTCCACTCACACTCGGCCGTCCTGGCGTGCCTGGCTTGAGGCGGCGTGCCGCGAGGCGCGGACTCAAGACGGATGAAGACGAGGAGCGGCGCGTTCGCTTCGTCGCTCCTGGCCGTGAGCTGATCGACACCATCGATGCGGTGCGTCGATACGATTACACGGTTCGCGCGCTCCCGTCCTATGGACTCAAGTCTGTTGCACGACAGCTCGGGTTGGCCGGACCCGATCGCGAGATGATTCGCGGCGACCTGATCTACACCGTGTACCACACCGATCCCGACCGCGTGCGGCGCTATGCTGTGGCCGACGTCGAGGAAGTCGCGGCGATCTCACGCACGTTGGGTGGGCCCGCATTCGCGCTCTCGCGGATGGTACCGCGCCGCTACGAGCGGCTCTCGGATGCCGGCGCGGCCACAGGCATGATCGATCCGCTGCTCGTACGCGCCTACCTGCGCTCAGGAAGCGCCTTGCCGGCGCATCAGGAGGGCGACGGCACGCCTCATAGCGGCGCCGCGCTCCATCTCTTCGCGACCGGTGTCGCGCGTCGGGTGGTGAAGGCCGATGTCGCGAGTCTGTACCCGTCATTGATGCGCACCTATCGCATCGGCCCAGCGCGAGACCACCTCGGCGCTCTTCTCGCCCTCGTTGACCGCCTCGTCGAGCTGCGCCTTACGTCCAAAGCTGCCGCTCGTCAGGCGCCTAACGGTTCCGCCGAGCGCCACGCGCACGACGCGATGTCGTCGGCAATGAAGCTCGTCGTGAATTCAGCATACGGTTACCTCGCCGCGGGCGGAGGTCTCACGCGATTCGCTGACGTGCATGCCGCGAACGAGGTGACGCGCCGCGGCCGCGAAACGCTCGACCTCATGTGCCGCGAGCTCGCCGCTCGCAACGTCACACTGCTCGAGGCGGATACCGATGGCGTTTACTTCTCGGTGCCGGCATCCTGGACGGAAGACGACGAGCGCCGTGGCGTCGCCGAGGTTGCGCAGCTCATGCCGCCGTTGGTGCAGCTCGAACTCGAGGGCCGTTATTCAGCGATGCTATCGCATGAGCCCAAGAATTACGCTCTGCTCGGCTACGACGGATCGCTGCTATTACGCGGCGTGGCGTTTCGTTCGAGTCGCGCCGAGCCATTTGGCGAGTCGTTTCTGAGACATGCGCTGCATCGCCTGCTCGTCGACGACGTTGCGGGCGTGCGCGCCATCTATCTGGAGACGGTTGACGCGTTGCGACGACGCGAGATCCCAACGCTCAAAGTCGCGGCGCGCGTTCGCCTGACGAAAACGCCGGAGCGCTATCTCGAGACACGCGAGGATCGACGCGAGCTGCCCTACGAGGCGATGCTCGCGAGTGCACGGCCGCGATGGCATGTCGGCGACAAGGTGCGGGTCTATCGCACGAAGGCCGGTACCGGCGCGGTTGCTCTGGAGGTCGATGACGAGGGAGCGACGGAGCTCGCCGATCCGCGTGACTACGACGTTGCGCACTACGAACGCGTGCTGCGGGAGAACTTCGCGCCGCGCCTCGCGCGTGCCTTCAGGCCAGCGGACTACGCTGTCGTATTTGCCGACCCCGACCAGCCGTCCCTGTTCGCCCCGCCAATCGAGTCGATTCACACCGTTCTGACGGGTCGGGTCAGTCCGACCTGACGCCGGATTGTCATCCGGAGCCCGCATTGTCATCCCGAGCGAAGCGAGGGATCTACACTTCGGAACCGATGCCCGAAATGCAGGGTTCGTGAGGCGGCGATCGCTGATCTTAGTGCCCGATGGCCCGCCGTTTGTCCTGAATAGAAAACGTCAGGCCTCATGTCGGCGCCTGACGAGTTTGGGGTGGTCAAATGGTACATGCCTTCGTCAGTTCCCCGGCCATGCGCCCGGGGAGAAGTCGGTATTTCGTCTCAACGCTCAGCGTTGTCACTCATGCCGCGGTCATCTCCTTCGCGGCGGTCACGAGCGGACGCACGATCACGATCAAGGACAAGCTTCCCGTGACGCCTCACGAGAAACTTGTCTTCGTTCATCCCCGTGACTTTGCGCATCCTGAGATCACCGTGCGGAAGGGAGCGCTTGCGCGCGCCGCGAAGAAAGCTGTGGCCTTGCTCGTTCCCGACTTGTCTCAACTCCGCGTGGCCGTCGATGCGTCACTTGCGTCGTTGCCGAAAGCTCCCGAAACGGCCGACCTCGACATCACCGCTCGCGCAAGCAACCCGAATGATTTTGGCGGCGTGAATACTGGCGAACTGGTCAACGGATCGGTGATGTGGGCGTTGAGTCACCCTGGGAAGGACAACGCGTACACCGCTGAAATTGTCGAGAAGATCGCGTGGCCCGAGAAGGGGAACCCCAAGCCGCGCTACCCCGAAGACCTGCAACGTCAAGGCGTCGAGGGCAGCTTCGTCGTCCAGTTCGTGGTCGACAGCACGGGCCGCGTCGATGAGAAAACGCTCAACTTCCCGAGCTCGACGCATCCGAGTTTCTTGCGTGCGGTGAAGTACGCGCTGTTGCACTCACGGTACTTCCCTGCCGAGTTGGCCGGGATGCACGTCAGGCAGCTGGTGCAGCAGCAGTTCTCGTTCGTGCTGGTGCGGTAGCCGAGCCACACGGGCGGGGCTATGTTCGCCCAATGCGTGCGATCATCTTCGGCGCTACCGGCATGGTCGGCCAGGGCGTGCTGCGTGAGTGCCTCCGCGATCCGGAGATCACTCGCGTCGTGACGCTCGGCCGGACGCCTCGGCCAGAACCGGAGGGAAAGCTCCGATCGCTCACCGTACCCGACCTCTTTGACCTGTCGGTCATCGCCGCCGAGCTCACGAACCTCGACGCGTGCTTCTACTGCATTGGCGTCACATCGTTAGGTATGACCGAGGCGGACTATGCCCGGATTACCCACGACCTGACGATTGCAGTCGCGAAGCAGCTCCTCGCACAGAATCCCTCGCTTAGCTTCGTATTCGTCTCCGGACGCAGCGCCGACTCCACCGCGAACGGCCGAGTCATGTGGGCCCGCGTGAAAGGCAGGACCGAGAACGACCTCTTTCGCATGCCGTTCAAGTCCGTCACGGTCGTGCGTCCGGGACTCATCGTGCCTCGTCACGGCATCAAGTCCCGCACGGGTTGGTACAACGCGTTCTACACGGTGCTGCGTCCCTTACTGCCCGTCGTCGAGCGACTCGCGCCCGGTTACGTCACGACCACCGAACAGCTCGGACGCGCGATGATCCGCTTCGCCAAGGGAGGCTTCGACCACAAGGTCGTTCAGGGACGAGACCTGTCGCGCGCCGGCGCCTGACGAACGCCCTCACCCGCACACCCAATCCCGCAGTCCACACCGCTCGTGCGCTTGCGCCAGGCAGTTCGGCGGGCCAAATCTGTGTCGTCACTTCCTCATTCGGAGACGACATGTCGAAAGACCAGTTCTCCCGCCGCGAATTTCTCGGTGTCGGCGCTGCCGTCGCCGGAGCATCGCTTGTTGGCTCACCACTGCCCCTGTTCTCCAAGCGCAAGCTCGCGCCGAGCGACCGCGTCCGCTTCGGAATGATCGGTGTCGGCATGCAGGGCAATGGACTCCTCGCCACATCGATCGGTCTGGACGGCGTCGTGTGCGCCGGCGCTGCCGATCTCTATGACGGCCGCCATATCCTCGCACGCGAGATCGTGCGCGCCGATCTGCCGGTCACGCGCCGCTATAAAGACCTTCTCGACAACAAGGACATCGACTGCATCGTTGCCGCGGTGCCCGATCATTGGCATCGACAGGTCGTCATCGACGCCGTGAGCGCCGGAAAGGACATCTACTGCGAGAAGCCAATGTCCCACAGCCCCGCCGACGGCGTCGCGATGGTGGACGCGGCGAAGAAGAGTGGACGCATCGTGCAGATCGGATCGCAGCGCGTCAGCTCGCAGATCTGCGCCAAGGCGAAGGAGCTCATCGCGAGCGGGATGCTCGGCGACATGATGCTCATCGAGGGCTGGCTCGGCCGCAACGATCCGACCGGCGCGTGGGAATATCCACCCCCGCCCGATCTCTCTCCGTCGAATCTCGACTGGGATACGTGGCAGGGAACGGTGACGCCGAAGATTCCGTTCAACCCGCTCATCTTTGCGCGGTGGCGCTGCTGGAGGAACTACGGCACCGGTGTCGCGGGCGATCTCCTCGTTCACCTCGTCAGCGGCATGATGTTCATGACGGGAATGAATCAGTCGCCGACGCAAGCGATGGCGGTCGGCAGCATTCGCCGATGGAAGGATGGCCGCGATATGCCCGACGTCCATTCGGTCCTGTACTACTACGGCGACCTTCCAGTCGCCATGCGGCTCAACCTCGGCACCTCGATGCCGGAAACGTATCGCTTCCAGGGAACCAAGGGCTTGCTCGAGGTCACCGGGTCGACGATCACCTTCACGCCTCAGAGCGGCAAGGACGAATCGCCGAGCTACTACGCGTACAGTTTCCCGCGCGCGTTAAGAGACGCGTACTTCAAGAAGTGGCACGAGGAGAACGATCCAAAGCTTGGCCAGGCGCCGATGCCGGAGTCGCTGTCGTTCAGCGGCCCCGATTACGATGACACCCGCCCGCACCTGTGGAACTTCTTCGAGGCAGTCCGCTCGCGGAAGCCGGTCGTCGAGGACGTCGTCTTCGGCCACAACGCGGCACTCGCGTGTCACATGGCGAACGAGTCGTACTTCAAGAAAGTGGCGGTTACACCCGCGACGATGGCGGTCAGCAGCCGGTAAGCTGAGGTGCTAGGTGCTAGGTGATAGTGGCTCCGCAATTCTTCTAGCACCTAGCACCTAGCACCTTAGGCGACATCTTTCGCTCAAATAATGTCAGATACTTCTTTCATCGCCACCGACGATCGCTACGACCAGATGCAGTACCGCCGCACCGGTCGCAGCGGCGTCCGTCTTCCCGCTGTCTCGTTAGGCCTCTGGCACAACTTCGGCGGCGTGGATGTCTACGAGACCGGGCGTGCCGTCGTGCGGCGTGCGTTCGACCTCGGTGTCACGCACTTCGATCTTGCCAACAACTATGGACCGCCGCCCGGATCCGCCGAGGAGAACTTCGGCACCATCCTCGCGCGCGACCTCAAGCCGTACCGCGATGAGCTGATCATCTCGACCAAGGCGGGATACCTGATGTGGCCCGGGCCATACGGCGAATGGGGCTCGCGCAAGTACCTGCTCGCGAGCCTCGATCAGAGCCTGAAGCGGATGGGCCTCGAGTATGTAGACATCTTTTATTCCCATCGGCTCGACCCCGAGACACCGCTCGAAGAAACAATGTCGGCGCTCGATCAGGCGGTGCGGCAAGGCAAAGCGCTCTACGCCGGCATCTCGTCATACTCGCCCGATGCGACGCGTCGCGCCGCGGCGATCCTCGATTCGTTAGGCACGCGCTGCCTCATCCACCAACCGTCCTACTCGATGCTCAATCGGTGGGTCGAGGACGGTCTGCTCGACACCCTCGGCGAACTCGGAATCGGATGCATCGCTTTCTCGCCGCTCGCCCAGGGAATGCTCACCGACAAATATCTCAATGGCATTCCCGAGGGTTCGCGCGTCACTCGCAGCGGGTCCATCAACAGGCAAATGCTCTCGGAGAGCAACATCGCCCGCATCCGTGGCTTGAACGACATCGCCCGGAGCCGCGGACAGACACTGGCGCAGATGGCGATCGCGTGGGTCCTGCGCGACGCTCGCGTGACCTCGGCTCTCATCGGCGCAAGAACGGTCGAGCAGCTGGAGGACAGTCTTGGTGCCTTACGACGACTCGACTTCTCGGCGGACGAGCTGCAGCGGATCGACAAGCTCGCCACCGAGGGCGGCATCGACATCTGGAAGTCGAGCGTCAAGAGCCCGACGCCAATGCCCATTGCGCATGCCGGCTTTGCTGAACAGCGGTTATAGGTAGGTTAGCCACCAATCTCGTCTGCGCGCTTTCACGTTCATGTACCACCGACACGGGAAGTACATGATCGTGACCACGATCGTCCAGGCGAGATAGACGCCTGGCAGCGATAGGCCATACCACGACGGGATCGATCCTGGATCGGTGACCACGAGAATCCGGCGCAGCTCGCCTCCCTGGATCAGAGCGAGCAGCATCGCCACCGCGTGCGCGACGTAGATGTGGACGAGGTAGAAGAACATTGGCACGCGCCCATACACCGTGAGCCAGCTGAGCACGCGGTTGCTTTTGCCCTCGAGCAAGGCCAACGCAACCAAAATTGGCCCTAAAGTCATCAGCAGAAAATCCAGCGACGGCGGGTACTTCAGCACATTGAGAAACGAGGCGACGGTGAGCCCCGTCGATCGCTGCGTCGACCACGGGAACGGATTGCCGTATCCGTTGAGATAGCGCACGCCCAAAAAGGCGGCCGTCGCGAGGAGCCCGGTACGAAGCAGGAAACGCTGACGACGGGCCGCGTCCCACGTGTAGATGTCCGCGAGCACGTAGCCCAGCGCCATCACCGCGAACCACGGCACGAGCGGATAGGCGACGAAGAGCTTCCCGGGAATCACGAAGCCAGGAACGTGCAGGATTCGCCAAAATGCCGATGGCGAAACTCCGTCGAGCAGGTTGTGACCAACTATCGTCACGATCGAGATCGCCGCAACTACGCGCTTGGGCAAGTGAACGAGTGCCGCCATCACGACCATCGACCAGCCAAGTGCCCAGAGCACGAGCGCAAAAGCAGGAATGAGTCGAAAACCGAACTGCCAGCCGATCGCGCTCACGGTGAGCTCGAGCAAAACGAGCCAGAGGCCACGCGTCACGAGAAATCGGGTCGCCTCGGCAGCGCTGCGCCCGCGCTGCATCCAGAGACCGATGCCGACGCCCGCGAGTAGCGAGAACGCCGGCGCGCAGAAGTGTGTCACCCATCGCGTCGCGAACAGCGCGGCGGTACTTCTGGTTAGGTCCTCGGGCTGGAAGCGCTGGTTCGTCACGTAGTCGCGAACATGGTCGAGCGCCATGAGAACCATGACGGCTCCCCTCACGACGTCCACCGACGAGACTCGCGTCGACCTTCCGGATGCGGAGTAAGTCGCGCCGATAACCGGTGCTTGGCTGGAAACTGCGGGCATGCACAGTACGTTGAAGGCGTTCGCGCAAAGATGCACTACGCAACCGCTCGTTCTCACCTGACTCTGACAATGTCGAAAGTAGGAATCGGAATCGTTGGCTCGCGCTTCCAGGCGGAGTGCATCGCGGCATCCGTCAAGATGATGCCGGAAGAAGCTGAGGTCGTTGCCGTCGCTTCGCCCTCGAAGGGGAACGCGGAAGCGTTCGCGCGTCGCTTTGGCATTCCGGCGCACTATACGGATTATCGCGAGATGCTGCGTGATCCGCGCGTGGAGATGATTCACATCTCGGCGCCCAATTATGTCCACTGCCGAATCACGACCGACGCTGCACGCGCCGGCAAGCACGTCATCTGCGAAAAGCCGCTCTGCGTCACGCTCGAGGAAGCGGACGAGATGATTGACGCCTGCAAAAAGGCTGGCGTCCTGCTCTTGTACGCCGAAGAGCTCTTCTACGCGCCCAAGTATGTGAAGGCGAAGCAAATGGCCGACGAGGGCGCGTTCGGTCGCGTGCATCTTGTGAAACAAGGTGAAAAGCACTCCGGTCCCCACGCCGCTTGGTTCTGGGACGTCAAGCTCTCCGGCGGCGGCGCGCTGATGGACCTCGGCTGCCACGGCATCGCTTTCTGCTGGTGGTTCCTCGGCAAGCCTAACGTGAAGAGCGTTTACTCACAGCTCTCGACGCAGGTGCACGCCGACCGCACCGAGGGCGACGACGAGGCCGTCACCATTATCGAATTCGATGGCGGGGCGATTGGCATCGTCGAGAACAGCTGGAATCGTCCGGGCGGCATGGACGATTCGATCGAGATCTTCGGCGAGAAGGGGCAAACGTACGCCGATATGCTGATGGGGAACGCACTGCCGACGTACTCGGAAGTCGGCTTCGGATACGCTGTCGAGAAGGCGTCGACGACGCGCGGCTGGACGTACCCCGTGTTCGAGGAACACTGGAATTACGGCTTTCCGCAGGAGATGCGACACTTCGCGCGCTGCGTGCGTGGCCAGGAGTCGCCGATCTCCGACGGCGAGACGGGACGCGTTGTTCAGGAAGTTCTCTATGCGGCGTACGCGTCAGCAGGACTCGGCCGCAAAATCG
>DATEGN010000115.1:0-5050 GCA_035280125.1 Gemmatimonadaceae bacterium
CTGGCGCTCGCTCAAAGCTTATTTGAAGTCGCGCGCTCTGCGCGCTCCGTTTCTTGGGTACGGCTCCGCAACTCGCAACGCACACCCTTCACCCACTACCCTCTACCCACTACCAGTAGCTTCCCTCTATGCACCGTTTACGATTCGCTCCGTCGCCGACGGGCTACCTCCACGTTGGTGGGGCGCGTACGGCGCTCTTCAATTGGCTGTTCGTGAAGCACTATGGCGGCCAGTTCTTGCTGCGAATCGAAGACACGGATCGAGCGCGGAGTACGGACGCGAGCACGCGAGCGATTTTCGAGGGCCTCGAGTGGCTCGGTCTTCGGTGGGACGAGGCGGTCACGTATCAGGGAGCGAATCTCGCGCAGCATCGCGCCGATGCGGAGACGCTGTTGGAGCGTGCTGCCGCATATCGGTGCTTTTGCACGCCTGACGAGATCGAGACGCTGCGCGCCGAGGCCGAAGCGCGGGGCGAGGCGTTCAAGTACGACCGGCGCTGCAATCGGCTACCAGCCGACGAGATCGCGCGTCGCGTTGCCTCTGGAGTGCCCTTCGTCGTGCGCTTCCGGGTTCCCGAGGGCGAGACCTCGTGGAACGATCTCGTGCACGGCGTGATCACGTTTCCAAACAAGGACATCGAGGACTTCGTCATCCTGAGATCGGATGGGACGCCGATCTACAACATGGCCGTCGTGTCAGACGACATTGCGATGGGCATCACACTCGTTATGCGTGGCGATGATCACATCTCGAACACGCCGAAGCAGATCATGTTGTACGAGGCCCTGCGAGCGCCGCTGCCGCGCTTCGCGCACCTGCCGATGATTCACGGGCTCGATGGTAAGAAGCTCAGCAAGCGGCACGGGGCGATGGCGGTTGGTGATTACCGTCACATGGGAATCCTGCCACAGGCGATGCTGAACTTTCTTGCTCTCCTTGGCTGGTCTCCGGGAAATGACCTAGAGGTCATGACTATTCCTCAGATGATCGAGTTGTTCTCTACCGATGGGCTCTCGAAGAAAGCAGCCATTTTCGATCCCAAGAAGCTCGAGTGGATGAATGGCCAGCATCTGAGCCTGCTCACGAGTGAGGAGCTGGAGCCTGTCGTCGCCAATGCACTGGTGAGTGCGGGACTGGCGACGCATGAGTTGTTGCAGACACAGCACACATGGCTGTTGTCATTGATCGATCTGTTGAAGGTGCGCTCGCGTACGATCGACGACATCGTACGGCAAGCGATGCCCTATCTCGCCGAGCGGGTGAGCTACGATCCTGAAGCGGTCGCGAAGCAGTGGAAGGATCGTCCGGCCACCGTGGAGCTGTTGTCGAGTGTACGCGACACTTTGGCGTCGGTCGATGCATGGGAGCCTCCCCAGATGGAGGAGGCGTTGCGCAAGCAGGCGGAGCGACGAGGGGTGGGAGCCGGAAAGTTGTTTCAGCCGCTGCGAGTTGCGCTCACGGGACTGACGGTGAGCGCGGGAATCTTTGACGTTCTCGCATTGCTTGGCCGCGATCGTGCGCTCGCTCGCATTGATGATGCAGTAAAATTTTTGCGCGCATAAAAGAAAAAAATTTTTGTTTCGAGAAATAAAAATTTTTTTCCCGCGTAACGAGCACGAGCACGCGTTGACCATCGCTAAGCGGTCGCTACATTGTCACGCCGCCACGTGACATGTAACACATTCCCCTGCTTGGGGAACCACAATTCTCATACGAGTCGAGGCTCATGACGGAGCCACTCACGCAGCTGGAAAAAAGAGTCTATCACTACATGATAGACTTTCTAGCTGAGAACACTTATCAGCCGAGCATTCGCGAAATCGCAAGACGGTTTCGCATCAAGTCGACAAAGACAGTTTCAGATTTGTTGCACTCGCTCGAGAGTAAGGGCTACATCCAGCGAGACGAATCGCGCTCGCGCGGAGTGCGATTGCTTGGTTTCGCCGCCGCGGGGCACACGCAGCCTGTTCCATACTATGGAAAAGTGCACGCGGGCGAGCCGTCACTTCTGTCTGAGTATCGTAAGTACTTCATAACGATCGATCGTCGCTTCGTCCCAAGCGAAGATGTGTTCTTCGTGAAGATCAAAGGCGACAGCATGGTTGGTCGCGGAATTCTCGACGGCGATTTCGTTATGGTTTCGCCGTCGGCACGCGCCAAAGACGGCGACATGGTCGCGGCGCGACTCGGCGAAGAAGCGACGGTGAAAACGCTGACGCATCGCGGCGCCACCATTGTGCTCGAGCCGGCGAATCCCGCCGACCACGCAATCGAAGTGGGCCCGAGGTCGGACTTCGCCGTGCTGGGTGTTGTGTGTGGTGTGTTCCGTCCGTTCTACGAACAGGAACCGCCGCCGACCTTTACGGAAGAGGAGCCGCCGCAGCCGATCGCTTAGCGATCGCTGCCTTTTCCGTCCGCGGCGACCGTTTTGTCCTTATCCTTGTCCTTCTCGCGACGCTCCTTTTCCTTGCGCTCGCGAATGCGGCGCACGGCGTCGCGGAACTCGTCCTCGCTGATCGACTGCTGCGCATGCAGCTGGATGTCGTTGTACATGAACGCGCGGTTGCGCGCGTCGACCGGCGATTGGCCGCTGCCCACCTTGAGCGGAAGCGCGGCGAGGATCGCGTTGGGTATCGTGAACTTCCCGAGCCGAATACCCGTGGGATCCCACCCCCACTTCTGTCCGTCGGCCGTCGTCTTCGTCCAGTCGCCGGGCTGACGACCTGGATGGTCGGCAGCGTACCTCGCAGAATCGTAGTAGATACCAAACGCGGCCATCACCGCTGAGTCCACCTTCTCGGCGGCGGTACGCGGGACAGGTTGGAAGGGCGCGGGATTGAGCTGAATGCGAGGATCAGGTGTGGCCGGCTCGACACCAGTTGCTATGCCCGCGGGCGCGCCACCGTTGCCGCCAGTCTTTCCGGATATCGCACCAGACGTCGTGTCCTTCGTCGGCGCTGGGGGAATCGTTGTCGGAGTGGCGACTGGCGCTTGCAGGGGCGCAGGGCGCCCCTTCGCGGGTTCCGCCGAGGTCGAGCGCGATCCGTTACCTACCTGACCACGGGGAAGCACCATGTACTGCAGTCGCTCAGCGGGCTGCGCGCGATCCTTCGGGAGGCCGATGAGCTGTCCCAGTGGATACCTGAACGTGATGGCCGCGAGCGCGAAAATGATGAAGGCGTGAATCGCGACCGAGAGCAGCAGCGATCCGCCGCGCTCTTTCTTGTCGATCGTGAGATTCAGCCTTTCGCGCTTTGGCTTCACGCGACCTCCGCCGTCAGATTGGCCAACACTCTTCCCGCCCGTCGCGCTGCTTCGGCAATTCGCTCAGGCGCGGTTATGAAGGATACGCGAAAGAAGCCTTCTCCGCCCGCCCCAAATGCGGAGCCGGGCATTATCACTACCCCTTCATCCTCTAAAAGTCGCTCAGCGAAGAGTCCGCTCGGGACGTCCTCGGGTAATCGAATCCAAAGATACATCGCCGCCTTCGGAACGTCACACCCAAATCCTGCTTCCCGGAAGGCTCGTACCGCGGCGTCGCGACGCTCCTTGAAGATCGCCACATTTCGGGGAACGAAGTCCGCCCAGCTCTGAAGTGCGGCGACCCCAGCAGCTTGTACGGCCATGAACTGGCCGGTGTCAACGAAGGATTTGACCTTCGCCAACGTCGCGCAAATGGACGGGTTCGCGACCGCCCACCCGCACCTCCAGCCCGTCATGTTGTACGTCTTGGAAAGCGAGTGGAACTCGATCGCAACGTCCCGCGCACCGTCTATCTCGAAGATGCTTGGCGGTACGTAGCCGTCGTACGCGAGCTCCGAATAAGCGTTGTCGTAGACGAGCAAGATGTCCAACTCACGGCACCGAGCAACAATGCGCTTCAGGTACTCAATCGGCGCGATCGCCGCGGTTGGATTGTTCGGGTAGTTCAAATACAGAATCCGCGTCTTCTGCAGTATGTCACGCGGGATCTCATCCAGATCGACTAAGAATTCTGTACGAGGCCGCAGGGAGTACCGATACGGCGTGGCGCCAGCGAACAGAGTTCCGCCCTGATACGCGTTGTAGCCCGGCTCGGGAATGACCGCGTACGTTCCCGGCTCCGCGTAAGCGAGCGCGAGATGCGAAATGCCTTCCTTGGATCCGATGAGCGGGACGATTTCTGATAACGGATCTGGCCGGAATCCAAAGCGCTCTTCGGTCCAGGCAGCGATCGCTTCTCGAAAGGGCACATAACCTAGCCCGAAGCCATAGCGGCTCATCATCGGTTTTCGTGCTGCGTCGGTGAGCGCCTGAAACACCGCCGCCGGCGGTGCAAGGTCAGCGTCGCCAGCGCCCAAGTCGATCACGTCGAGACCCCGCTCGAGCAGCTGGCGCTTGCGCTGCGGAATCGTCGCCAGCGGATACTCGGGAAGAGTCTTGAAACGCTCGGCGTGTTTCGGCACTAGGCTCCTGCTTTGACTGGATTCCGAACGCGGCTGACGCCAACAATCTCGACTTCTACCTCATCGCCGTCCCTGAGGATCCCGACGCCAGACGGCGTTCCTGTCGCGACGAGGTCGCCGGGTTCGAGCGTCATCACATTCGAAACGTAGGCGAGCAGATCGGGAATCGAGAAGAGCATTTCAGAGGCTGATCCGCGCTGCCGCTCGGCGCCATTCACTCGTGTAACTACCGTGAGTGACGACAAATCGTTTGGAACGGCACCAACTTCACCAATCGGGCAGAACGTATCGAAGCCCTTGGCCCGGGTCCACTGCGAATCAGCTCGCTGAAGATCGCGCGCGGTGACGTCATTGAGCGCGACGATTCCGCGAATCGCGGTCTTTGCGTCACGCGATGATGCGTGACGAAGTCGTTTGCCAATGATCAGACCAATTTCACCTTCGTGCTCCACCTGCTTCGACTGCTTGGGTAATTCAATGGCGTCGCCGGAGGTGATGATGCTCGACGGCGGCTTGAGAAAGAACATCGGCTCTTTTGGAATCTCGTGGCCGAGCTCTTTCGCATGCTCACTGTAGTTCCGTCCGATGCAGACGATTTTGGAAGG